>CAMVIO010000142.1 GCA_947167555.1 uncultured Selenomonadales bacterium | reverse complement strand
GCTGCGATTTGATATAAATAAAACTCAAAATCAATATTCGGAAAGGTATTTCATCTGTTCTTTGGACAGCTTCCAGCCCTGTTTCTGAAGCATGGCGGCAAGATGTTTGCTGTCCAGGATCGTGTCTACGAAAATGCAACGGCTCAGGTTGCGCTTAAAATGTGTGCCGATGAACGAGAAATCGTGTTTTAAATATTTACCGTACGTTTTCATAATTATCCCCCATTTCTTTTCACTGATTATTATAAAATGTTCTGTTTATGCCATATCGAATAAGATTTCTTCCGGAAGGCTTATCTTTTTGACACTTATAATATAGCACAGATCAAAAAATAATAAAAATAGCAAATAATCATTTGAATTATTCCATAAAGTAATTATTATTTTGATAAATTAAAAATAATTGACCAAAATATTACGAAAAGTTATAATATAAATGAATTTTTAGATGGAGGGCGATTATGGACTTAACGGTGTTGCGAAATTTTATATCAATTGTACAGGCAGGTAACGTTACGGCTGCTTCGGAAAAGATTCATATTGCCCAGCCTACGCTCAGCAAGCAACTGCGCCAGTTGGAACATTACTACGACGCCAAGCTGGTCCTTACGGAACGGGGCAGCCGCCAGATCATCCTGACAGACGCGGGCCGGCTGCTGTTTGAAAAAGCAAAATACATCTGTTCGCTGGACGATTCTGTCATAGAAGAAATCCGCAGCAGTGAACGCGGCGCATCGGGCACGTTGCGTCTCAGCGTGGCAAATTCCCGCTCCAAGCCGCTGATTGAGCGATTGCTGAAAGAGTTTGGCAAGGTTTACCCTGATGTTAATTTTATGATTTATGAATCCAGTTTTATTGAACAGCGGCAACAGCTTTTGAATGGCATCGGCGAGCTGGGCCTGTTAAGCACGCCGCCGGACCGGAACAGCGATATCGAAGAACTGTTCCGCACAGACGAATACTTTTTCGCGGTATTTAATAAGAATTCACGATGGCTGAAAGACCCAGAACGGAAAGGCATTACGCTGCAGCAATTAAAGGATGTTCCTGTCAGCGTTTCTTCCGGTTACTACGAAGAATTCCGCCAATGCTGCGCCAAAGCCGGATTCTCGCCTTTTATCAAAAGCATAAACACCACGCGCAATACGGCGCTTCATTGGGCTGCCGCCGATATGGCGGTGACCATTGTCCCCATTGCGGAAGGGGAAGATATTGAAGAAAACCTTGTGGTAAAAAAAATATTGGATGCTGATGTGGAAATTTACAAATCGGTAGTAAAAGTCAAAGGACGTCCTTTATCGTTGCTGGCTTTGAAATTTTTAGAGTTCTACAATGAATACGGCAATGCCAAACGACTTTGCAATATCCGTTCATTGTACGAAGAAAGCAGGAAAAAGCAGTTACAGAATGCATAGAAATTGCAGGATAACGTACAAATTCCAGTTTTGCTTATCAAAGATTGGTATGATATAATTAAAAAATAATTCCATCAATGTCAATTTTAATGTGTCATCTTTGAATAAATAATAAAAGGTATTTATTGTCTTTCTTAGGTGTACATCTATACTATACCCACGCAGAACAGCGAGGAGCCGAAAAAATGAAATCATGGGCAGATGTATTTGTGGCATACTTTCAGCGAGGGATTAAGCGCAACATTGTACCAAGGCTGGGAATTGAAATTGAGCATTTTATTGTGAGCCATGATACAAAGACCGCTGTTCCCTATGACGGAAAGAATGGTGTCAGGGAGATTTTATGCAGGCTTATGGCGCATTATCCGAATGCGACGGTGCTGATGGAGGAAGATTTATTATTAGGTTTTTTAACCGAAGATTTCGCTGTCACCCTTGAACCGGCTGGGCAAATCGAAATAAGTATTGTGCCTACGGAGTCTATCGCTTGTATTGCTGATATTTACGCTGATTTTTGCCGTATATTGCAAAAAGAGCTTTCTCCCCATAACTATGATTTAATGACAGTCGGTTGTCAACCGGTGAGCTGTGTGGACAATTTGCCATTGATTCCCAAGATGCGCTATCGGCTGCTGGACGAGCACTTTGCCAAAACGGGAGACGGGGGAAGGGAAATGATGCGGGGCACGGCTTCTCTTCAAGTGTCCGTCGATTACTTTTCCGAAGATGATTTCCGACGCAAAATACAGGCGGCTTATTATTATTCGCCGATATTCAAAATTTTGACAGATAATTCCCCAACTTTTGAGGGTAAGCTTCTTACAGGTTTTCTTAAACGGACGGATATATGGCGGCGGGTTGACAAAGTTCGCGTGGGTATAGTGCCGAGGATATTCAAGCCGGACTTTAACTTTGGGGATTATGCTGTTTTTATCGGTTCCATACCGCCTATATTTTTGCCGACGGAAGCAGGCTATCGGTTTACCGGTGATAAAACAACGGCAGAATTGTATGCGGATAAGATGCAGGACGAAAAAGAGATAGAGCATATTTTGTCCATGGCTTTTCCCGATGTAAGATTAAAAACATATCTGGAATTGCGAATGGCGGATTCTGTGCCTATGAATTTAATGTTGGCTTATTGCGCCTTGCTGAAAGGGTTGCTGTACTCCGAAGAGGGAGTGGTTTTTGCCGAGGACAGTATACGGCAAAGCAAGCTTATGGAGGACGATATTTTAGCGGCAGAGGATAATTTGATGGCAAAAGGCTTTGAAGCTGAAGTTTACGGGCAGCCGGTGCGCCGGATTGCCGCAAATATGATAAATATTGCCGAAGGTAACCTGCCGCATGAAGAACGAAATTATTTGCAAATTTTTAACGAAATGATTTTTCGCAGATAAATTGCTCGTGTTTGATATAGAAGGGACTATAAATGAAGATTATCAACGCCATTACGGGCGGAACATTTTGCGGTCATCAATTTATGCGATTGCTGTTTGCGGCTGTTTCCGTGACATTCATAATGAATTTTAATTTTATTGCCGACAAGATTTTGGCTTCCCAATTCTTAGGAAACAACGCTATGGCAGGAATTGAAATCGTCATGCCGTTGCTTTATGTCACGGCTTTTCTCGAACTTATGATTGCCACAGGCACAGTCTATATCTACTCTTATGAAATTGGCGCGTTTAACGACGAGCGCGCCAATTGTCTCATCGGTCAAGGGTTTATGGGGACATTTCTGCTGTCGTTTTTTCTGGCAGTGAGTTTGTATGTGTGCGAGGATTTATATTTATCTCTCTTTGGCAATGCCGAAACAACCATCGACTTTGCTCGTCTGTACTACGAACCTTTTTTGGCAACCATTGTCATACACCCTGTGTACATTTTAATGCAGATGACGGTTTATGCGGATGGAGGCGGGAGGTACTGCGTATTTGCAACAGCAACCCAAATAATCATCCACATTACGGCAGCGTTTTTTTTTACGTCAATCTTAGACATGGGAATGACAGGCATAGCCTTGGGCGTTTTTATCGGCGAGATTGTAGCGATGGCGATATTTGCGCGGTGGATATTCTTTGTCTCCCGAACAATAAAACCAATATTTCGTTTTTCTTTCAGCGACGCGATAAAGGTGCTTAAGCTAAGCTATGTTAATGCCGCCCTATCTCTTTATATTGCTGTCGGCAATTTGATTTTGGTCATATATTTTTTGCAAACTTTTGAGCAGGAGTACTTTCCGATTATGTCTGCGGCTATTTCAATTTTTCAACTTGCCATTTTCTTAAGTGGCGTTGAGAAAGCGACTGAACCGATTGTCAACGTTTATTTGGGTGAGAATAATTTCAACGGCGTAATAAAAGTCATGAAAGTGGCAACATTGGCAGCCCTTATCCTAGGTGTATTAACGATACCCTTTATGTGGATTTTTTGCAGGAAGGCACTACCAATCTGGAAGTATCATTGCAGACCTTTTCAGCATTGCCGGCCCTACGCTTGTCGCAGAATCCGAATTTGTCATAAGAATCGTCGCCCTTGCTATGCCCTTTATATCCTTGCTGTATCTTTTCACTATGTATTATCAAATCAGCGGTTATTTCAAAATAGCCATGTCTCTTTCTGCTTGCAAGGACTTACTCTTATATGTAGGCATTCCCATATTCTTTTCTCTTTTTCTGGGTATGCGAGGTATTTGGTTCGGCATGACGGCTGTACCTATAGGCACTTTCCTTTTATTTGCCGTTATTCTTCGCATTCGTTATCCCAAAACCTTTCCACTGCTTGCGCCCGCTATGGATATAGTGTCAAGAGATGAGAAGCTTGATGTGAATAGGGCGATTGAACTCAGGGATTGGGCGGAAAGCGAATTTCAAAAACGGGGGTTCTCCTCTCGATATGTTATGAAAATAGGTCTTATAGTTGAGGAAATCTGCATGAGCATTGTTGACAAAAATCCAGGCGTAAATGTTTTGGCAGAGCTGACCTTGTTTTTTGAGGGGGAACCCAAAATAATCCTGCGGGATAACGGCAAATTTTTCGATGTGACCCAAGACAATCTTGGCTCGTTTCGTGATTTTTTCATCTATAGTGTATTAATGAAAGGAAATACGCAAAACAGATTTCTTGAAACACAGAATTATAATCGACATGTTTTTAGCTTATTGCCGGAGAAATTAGAGGTAGATGAAGCATGAGGTCTATATCTGAAATTCGTCAGGAATATCGTGCCCTAATTGAAAAAGATTTAAAAAATAACAGAGACGGCGCTATCGCTATGAGAGAGAATGCCGAACATTCCTCCTTATACTTTTATGGGAAACTAAGTTACAGTACTGTTCATATCCCGCGCATATACACGGAGATAGATATAGACAGATTTCGCCAAATCATCAATACTGCTTATGATATTTTCGCAAAAGTCATTCGCTCCTATTTCTCCCATGCAGACTATCGCGCCTTGTTTCCGTTTACTGGGGAACTTGAGGAGTTGATTCTTGCGCCGCGAGGTTATGATTCCTTGATTCCGATTTTCCGCGCCGATATTTTTTACAATGAAGAAACGGGGGATTTTGGCTTTTGTGAAATAAATACGGATGGAACCAGCGGCATGGATGCCGACAGGATTTTGGCCGAGATCATGATTGACAATCCGGCTCATCAGGAAATGATACGCCGTTACGACTTTCATTCTATGGAACTCTTTGACAGTTGGGTAAATACCTTTATGCAGATTTATGCAACCTACAACGGAAGGATTCCGCATCCCAACGTCGCTATAGTTGACTTCTTGGACAAGGCAACCTGGCGTGAGTTTCAGGAATACGCCCGATCTTTTCAAAGAGCCGGAATTAACTGTGAAATATGCGATATTCGTCAACTTCGCTTTGAAGAAGGAAAACTTTTTTCGCCAAACGGTCATGTTATAAACGCCGTCTACCGTCGCGCAGTCACCGCCGACATTATGGAAAACATTGATGATGTGCGTCCTTTCTTGAGGGCAGTGAGGGAGAATGCCTGTTTTGTGGCGGGGCATTTTTGCACGCAGATCATTCATCACAAATGGCTCTTTTACGTTCTGCATCATCCAAGAACCGCTGCTTTCCTTTCTCCCGAGGAAATAGATTTTATCGCTGCGCATGTGCCAAAAACGCTTCCCTTTGAGAAAGATGCTATAGACCTAGGGGAAGTATTGGCTCATAAGGATCGATATATCCTAAAGCCCCAGGACGCTT
>CAMVIO010000141.1 GCA_947167555.1 uncultured Selenomonadales bacterium | reverse complement strand
TACTTTATTCCCGGGAGGCGATTTCTCTTATGGACAATTTGACAATCCGGAAAAAACTCGGCGTCGTGTTCACCTTGCTGATCCTGGTGTTCCTTGGCGCCAGTGTCTATGCGGTGATTGCGTTGAAAAATATCAACGACGGCGCCATGCGTATCGCGACCACGCACTTGCACAGCGTCCTCGCGGCCAGCGACAACGGCGCGGCAATGACCGAGTACCGGGCGCTGGAATACGCCATCGTCACCGCGCCGACGCTGAAGAGCCGGGCCTATTCGGAAAAGAAGGCCGCCAAGCTCGGCGATCAGATCGACATCACCTTCGACGCCATGGAAAAGAACATGGAAGGCCGGTCGGACGCGAACCTGAAAACGCTGCGTGACCAGTGGAAATCCTACCGGGAGCAGCTGAAAAAGATTGCCGACCTCGCCGACAACCGCAAGAGCAGAGAAGCGGTGGCCGTGCTGGACGCCTCGGCGGAGAAATTCGAGAAGCTCAACGATTCTCTCGTCAAGGTCATCGACGCCCGCAAGGACTTCATCAACGAGGAAACGAAAGCGGCGGCCGCCGCCTATGAGCGGACGCGCATGATGCTGATCTTCGCGGTGGGCTTCGTGATCCTGCTTTCCGCGTTCATGGCGTTCTACCTCGGGCGTTCCATCAATACCTCCATCGGCTATCTGATGAATATCGCCCATGAGATTGCGCAGGGCAACCTGAAGGTGGACGTGACCGCGAAGACCGGCGACGAGTTCGGATCGCTGACGATGGCCTTCGCCGACACGGTCAAGCATTTGCGCGGCCTTATCACGAATATCACGACGACCTCGGACAACGTGGCGTCCTTTTCGGAGCAGTTGACGAACAACGCGGATCAGTCCGCGATGGCGACCCAGCAGGTGGCCGACTCCATCGGCAACGTGGCGGCCAATACCAGCAAGCAGGGCAGCGACATCAACGTCTCCTTGAAAGATATCCAAAGCATGTCGGAAGATATGGCGAACTTCGAGCAATTGGCGGACCAGTCCTCGACGGCGGCGAACCGTGTCGCGACCATCGCCCAGGAGGGCGGGAACTCCATCGCCGGAGCCGCGCGCCAGATGGAAGAGATCGCGAACTCCGTGGCGTCCTCCGCGGAGACCATCCAGCAGCTCGCCGATCGCTCAACGGACATCGGGCAGTTCTCGGAAACCATCGCCAATATCGCCGAGCAGACAAACCTGCTGGCGCTGAACGCCGCCATCGAGGCGGCGCGTGCCGGCGAGCACGGGCGCGGCTTCGCCGTGGTCGCGGATGAAGTGCGGAAGCTGGCGGAAGGCTCGGCAGAGGCCGCTTCGAAGATCGCGGAGCTGATCAGCTCCATCCAGGTCGATACCACGAAAGCCGTGGACAGCATGGCGAAATGGACCGAGGACGTCAAGAGCGGCAAGGAAGTCGTCGACGAGGCGGGCAACGCCTTCGACGCCATCGTGAACGCGGTGGAGGGACTCACGCACAACGCCGAGACGATCCTGAGCGCGGCCCGTGTATCCGCGGAAAAAGCCAACGCTCTCGTCCACACGATGGACAGCCTGAACAAGGCCAGCGGCGAGATCTCCGACGAAACCGGTTCCGTTTCCGCCGCCACCGAAGAGCTTTCCGCTTCGATGGATGAAATCGCCAACGCCAGCCGCAACCTTGCGGAACTGGCTCAGAAGCTCAAGGATTCGACGACGCAGTTCAAGCTGTGACGGGATCAGACAGGAAAGGAGATTTTTCCATGAAGCGAATGATAAAAATGGCGGCGCTCCTCTTCGCCGTGCTGTTTTCCCTGCTTTTGGCGGCGGGCTGCGGACAGGAGCAGGACGCGGCCAAGAAAGTCAGCCTTCTTTTTCCAGACCCGGCCGCAGGCGGCCCGTGGAAAGCGGTCGGTCCGCTCTGCCAGAAATACGTCTCGGAGGCGGGCTACGACTGCAAGATGGAATTCTGCAGCTCGCCGCAGAACCAGGTGGAACAGCTGAAGGCGGCCATCGCGGAGAAACCGGCCTGCATCGTTCTCGCGGTACAGGACGCCATGATTTTCGGCGACGCGCTGAAGGAAGCGAAGGAAGCGAACATTCCCGTGATCGCTTACGACCGCCTCGTCATGCACACCGACGCGATTACCTATTACGCCTCCTTTGACAACTCCGCCGTCGGCGAATTCATGGGCAGATACGTCGAGGAAAAGCTGAACCTGAAAGGCGGCGCGGGCCCCTTCACGCTGGAATTCGTGGCGGGCGATCCTTCCGACATGAACGCCCCGATGTTTTACCAGGGCGCCTATGACCGCCTGAAGCCCTATATCGATAAAGGCCAGCTCGTCATCCCGTCCGGCCAGTCCGCGTTCAAAGACGTGGCGACCGACGGCTGGAGCGCGGACAAGGCAAAGAGCCGCATGGAAACGATCCTGCGCCAGCATTACACGGGCAAGAACCTTGACCTGGTGGTGGCGGCCAACGACGACCTCGCCAATGCCGTGCTGGAAGCCCAAAAGACCGTGGGATATAAGGGGAAGCCGACACTGATCACCGGGCAGGACGCCAGCGACAAGGCCCTCGAGAATATCCGCGCGGGCCGTCAGGCCATGACCATCTACAAAGACCCGAACGTGCTCTGCGCGAAAGTCGTCCGCATGGTCAAGGCCGTCGTCGAGGGCAGCCAGCCCGCCATCAACGACGTGCAGAACATCAAGAACGACGTGAAGACGATTCCCAGCTATCTGTGCATCCCGGCCATCGTCGACAAGGACAATATCGATGTGGTGAAAAAATAAGATAAGAAGAATGGAAAACCTGCCGCGATCCGTTTTCGCGGCAGGTTTTTGCTATGGGGATGAAAAAACTCAATCCCTAGTATTCAGAAAAATCCAAAAGAGAGGCAGGACTTTTTTCAACGACATCGAAATAACTTTATATATTATGGTTCGTAGGATCAAAATGATTCCGCCGCAGAGGCGGAAAAGGAGAGGTGTATTTTCATGACATCCTTTTTGGTTTCGTTGGTAATCCTCATCGTCGGGTATTTCATCTACGGGAAGATCGTCGATTCCGTGTTTGGCCCGACAGACCAGCCGACGCCGGCGGTCCGCATCAATGACGGCGTTGACTATATGCCGTTGCCGACATGGAAGGTGTTCCTGATCCAGCTCCTGAACATTGCCGGCCTTGGCCCGATCTTCGGCGCGTTGGCCGGCGCGCTCTGGGGCCCCAGCGTCTATCTCTGGATCGTCTTCGGAACCATTTTTGCCGGCGCTGTCCATGACTACCTTTCGGGCATGATCTCCCTGCGGGAGGACGGCAAGAGCATCTCGGAGGTCGTGGGCATCTATATGGGGCCGCTGATGCGTTCCATCATGCGCGGTTTCTCCGTCGTGCTGCTGGTCCTCGTCGGAACGGTCTTCATGACGGGCCCGGCGATGCTCCTGGCGAAGCTGACGGCGATGGATTTCAAGATCTGGCTGGCCATCGTGCTCGCCTACTATTTCCTGGCGACGCTGCTGCCCATCGATGCGCTGATTGCCCGCTTCTATCCGCTGTTCGGCATCTGCCTCATCGTCATGGCCATCGGCATCATGTTCGGGATGCTCACCGGCGTCGGCGGCCACGTCATGCCGGAACTGACACTGGCAAACCTCCATCCGAAAGCGGACGCCAATCCCATCTGGCCGCTGATGTTCATCACCGTTGCCTGCGGAGCGATTTCCGGCTTCCACTCCACGCAGTCGCCGATCATGTCGCGATGCCTCAAGGATGAACGTATGGGGCGCCCGGTTTTCTACGGCGCAATGGTCGCCGAGGGTATCATCGCCCTGATCTGGGCGGCGGCCGGCGTCACATTCTATGACGGGACCGGCGGACTGGCGGCGGCTCTGGCCAAAGGCGGACCGGGCGGCGCGGTCTATGACATCTGCGTCGGATTCCTGGGCGCCGGCATCGGATCGACACTGGCCATGCTGGGCGTCATCGCTTGTCCAATCACATCGGGCGACACCGCTTTCCGTTCTGCTCGCCTGACGCTGGCTGACTGGTTCAACGTCCCGCAGCAGGCTTGGGTCAAGCGACTGACCTTCGCAATCCCGTTGCTTGCCATTGGCGGCGCGCTTTCACAAGTCAACTTCGGTATCATTTGGCGCTATTTCTCCTGGACGAACCAGACGCTGGCCATGATCGTCCTCTGGACGGGCGCAATCTACCTCTACCGGAAACTGGACAACAAGATGATAAGCTGGATGGCGGCGGCTCCCGCGACCTTCATGTCCGTCGTCACCACCACGTATATCCTACAGGCGAAAGAAGGACTTCAGCTCCCCACCAGCGTCACATATCCGGCGGGCTTCGTCTTTGCCGCTGTCTTCCTGGCCCTGTTCCTCAAGGCCACGTTCCTGAACAAATCGGCGGACTGAAAGCCGAAAGAGTATAGGGGAAAGCGTGAACAGACCATAAAAACGGTTATGCGGAAAGGATGATGCTTCAATGCATGGGATTCCGGGTCTTGCAAGGAAACTGTTTTTCGCGGCAGCCATAACGGCCATGCTCCCGGCAGGGGCTGCATGCGCTGCGCCGAATGCCGCGCAGGACGCGGCGGTCGAGTCCAAGATATCGGATCACGCGGCGGATGAGTTTATCGGATTTTGGGAGAAAGAAGGCAATAACCGCATCGGCCTGACAATCACCCCAGCGGAAAAAGGCTGGTACGGCATAGAGATCAGCTGGCCGCGGAACAAACAGCAGGTCGACATGTGGACGATGACGGCCAAGCCCGCAGGCAACCATGTCTTGCAGTACACGGACTGCAAGCATTACCTTCTCACATTCGGCGAGAAGTACATAGAGAAAGAAGAGCTCCTGTACGAGGACGGCACGGGAAGCCTGCACATGATAGCCGCAAAAAGGATCACATGGCAGGACGACCAAGACCACAAAGCCGACGGCGCCGCATTCGTACCGCTGACGTCGCCCCTCGGCGGAGGGCTGTGAAGAGTGCGAAATCCAAATGCAGGATAAGAACTGGCGATAAAAAATGGGCTGCCGTAGGAAGAACTTCCGACGACAGCCCCAATCAATTGTTACTGTTCATATGATGTTTTGGCTTCCAACCATCGTGCTATATCTCTTCCGCCATACATGACTCGAATAATCGTGACAGTCTTTGTGGTATCATTCGGAATATAGAATACGCAATAACGATCCACTGGCATGACACGGAGACCGCGTTGTTTCCATACACCTTTCTCATACTCCCGAAATCTGTAAGGAAATTCATCAAGACCTCGGATATGTTGCTCCAAACGTTGCAATTGACCAACTGCGTTTTCAGGCGATTGTAAATGAATGGCAATATAGCGGAAAATTTCACGCAAGTCAGCGTTGGCTTCATCGGAAAGATTTACGGCATACTTCATACTTGGCAATCCTTCCATATTTCAGCAAAGGCTTCTTGCACCGGTTTTGTGCGTCCGGACAGCATATCCTGATACCCTTTCTCCAATTCTTTGTCAAGTTCCGCCTCGCTCATTGTGCTGACGTCGGGCAATGCTGAATCAGGAAGTTTGACTTCAAACGGAATTCCGCGATGGAGGATAATCTGCTTATAGAACATATTAATCGCATTGGAAACAGGAACACCTAATGAAGATAGGATTCCTTCCGCTTGCGCCTTC
>CAMVIO010000140.1 GCA_947167555.1 uncultured Selenomonadales bacterium | reverse complement strand
GGGCAAGCTCGCGGAGTGGCTCGAAGACCGCTTTTACGAGGACGAAGCCGAGGCAATCGCGGCGATTGAAAAAGACGCGCCCGACCTGCGGGAACGTCTTTGCGCGGCGCTGGATGTACCGTATGAAGGAGATTCGGAGCTGGACGTAGCGGCTTTGGAGCGGCTGAACGAGAAAAAAGCTATCCTGCGGCAGAAAACGGGCGATGAAGATATTATCTCCCACGCCGCGCAGACGGCTCTGAACCAAGAGGATTTGGCCGACCTGCTGGAGATGGACGAAGCCGTTATCTATCTTTGCGGCGAGAAGTTCAACATTCCGGCGCGGGTGAAAAACAAAAAGTATGTCGGGATTCTCGGTACGCCGACCATCAGCATAAAAGCGGCTTCGCAGAACGAGCTGGACGAAAAAGGAATTGTGTTTGAGAATGTGAAGCTGCCGTGGGGACAGGAGCAATCGAAAAGCGAAGCTACAAAGGCTTGCCCGAAGTGCGCGGCACCAAATTCCGCAACTGCCAAGTTTTGTAGTGCTTGCGGCTCGGCGATGAACGGGGCAGAAAATGCGCCAAAAGTGTGGTCTGATGTTGAGCAAGAAGCGCCGTGGATTGTACCGAAAATGCAAATGAAAGCGATGTTTGCCGCAACATTCCAAAAAGACTTGCAAGAACTGGGAGCAGACGTAAACGACACGTTTTTGATTATAAAGCTCGGATCTCGTCCTGGCCTTATGGGAGGCACCCCCATCGTTGGAACGGTTAATAAAGAGCTGACGCAGGAGCAAAAAAAATTGGCATTAAGCTTAATTTGTGATGATAGATATACAGAAAATGATTTGGTTCAGTTGCGTATCTCGGAAGATATGACAAGAGGCTGGGCACTTACGAATGATAGTTTTTGTATCAAGGATCCTGCGTATGATGATGTAATTATTACTCCGTATCAATCTATATCATTCGATAATGTGCATTTCTTTTGGCCAAGCCGAGGCGATGAGAAGAACTATATATTGTATTTACAGATGTTTGGTACTTATGAGACGCAGGATGCCCTGCAAAAATATATCAAAAATATGACAGCCTTGTTTTCGAGGAAAAAATTTTCACGGAAGAAATAGCATATGATTACTGTCTTAATCAGAAAACGTCGATATGGCAAAAATACCATGTAACCATACAATTCTGCCGAAGGAGGAAAAATCAATGGCACGGAAAATCAAGTTTGCATTGGAAATGAAGGACGGCGCGAAGGTGCGGAGCAATCTCGAAGAGCTGCGGGAGAACTTCGACCTCGAAAAAGCGGTGGGCTATTTCCTTTCGGGAAAGCTCGTGGAATGGCTCGAAGACCGCTACTATGAGGACGAGGCGGAAAAGCTGGAGGCCATCGACAAGGACGCTCCCGATCTGCGGGCGCGGCTCTGCGAGGCACTCGGCGTGGAGTGCGAGGAAGACGCCGCTTTGGACGTGGAGGCGTTGGAGCGGCTGAACGAAAAGAAAGCCGTCCTGCGGCAGAAAACCAGCGACGAAACAATCATCGCCAATGCCGACAAGACAGCTTTGACACAAGAGGATTTGGCGGATTTGCTCGATATGGACGAGCCGGTGATTTACCTCTGCGGCGACAGCTTCAATGTCCCTGCGCGGGTGAAGAACAAGAAATATGTGGGCGTACTCGGCACGCCGACCATCAGCATCAAGGCAAACTCGCAGGAGGATTTGAACACGAAAGGGATTGTGTTCGAGAATGTGAAATTGCCTTGGGGACAGACGGAGGAGAAAAAAGAGGATACGCGAGCTTGCGCTAAATGCGGGGCGAAGAATCCGGCGACGGCGAAATTCTGCAATGGTTGCGGTGCAGCAATGGACGAGACGACAGCAAGCGCATCGGTGCCCCCTTCCTCGAAGGATAATACAGCATCTATGGAGGATAATTCCTCCGATTTATCGGTTGAGGAACTTGTGGAATTGTATGATAGCGCCGCCTCCAAACGGTATGATGACTACGAGCATGGTGCAAGTGTTTGGGAAGCTGTCCAAAGGCCTGCCCAGAAGACGGGGTATGAAGCCATCATCAGCAGTGGTTTTGACGAGATTTTTGACGGAGAACGTACTCTTGAAGATTGGAATTTTGGCGACGGCAAGAAAAAAATGGTTTTGCGTGTCATCTGCAAGAATAAGCACAAGGAAGATGAGGTCGTACATTGTTGCATCAACGAGGATATGTCGGCAGGGTTTGTCGCCTCTACGGACGGGATTTATTTGTATGACAAATACGGTTTTGAAAAGGACGGAAACATAACGGAAGCTGGTGTATTTATCCCATATAAGAACGTGCAAAATGCAAACTCGCCCTTTGCAATCGGCTTGAAGGATAATTCCGCATTAACATTATCCTCCAAGTACGATAAGAACAGCGTACTCGGATGTTGGCAACTTCAAGATGAATTGGCAACCTATCTGAATGCGGTCAAAGATATTGCATGATGCACAGAAACATCGTGGTTGCAAGAAATAACTGTTTCGCCCTAATCAGAAAACGGCGGCACGGCAAAAGTGCCGTGCCGCCGCGATGTTTGGGATAATTCCATCAATCATCATAGTGATTCTTGCATTGAGAGATTTCCAGTGAGCCGTCATCGTTCATTCGATAAACTAACCGATTCTTCTCGTCAATCCGTCAGCTATACCAACCGGACAAATTATGCGACAATCGTTCGGGCTTCCCGATGCCCTTCATGCAACCGTTGCGCTCAATATCTTTGATGAGATCGTTGATGCGGCGAAGCGTTTTCCTGTCTTCCGACTGCCATGCAAGGTATTCATCCCAAGAACGCCCCGACCATATTTTACGCATCAATCAACTCATGCTCCTCTCCGCGTCCGGCCTCCAAATCCCGGATGGACGCCATCAGATGCCGTTGGTTCGTCTCGCTCCAAAACGGATCGTCCGAAACGCGGGCGGAGCGTATATTTGCAACGCTCTCCATACAAAGCCTTCCATTTTCCACAAAAATATTCAGTTTATCCCCGATTTTCCATTCCATTTGATTCATAAGGGCAGGCGGCAAAGCAATCTGTCCATTGTCCATGACTTCCACCAACATGAAGAACACCCCCAATCTGTTCCTGTATGTATATCATAAAGCAAGAACACCGAAAAAGCAAGAAAATCCAAAGGAGGCAAGCATTATGAAACCACTCTCTGAGCGCATGACGCTCTATATGGACGCGGGATTTCCTATCCTCTATATCGCGACCTTCGAGGAGGACAAGGCCGACCGCGCCATCGAGGAGGCGGCGGGAAACCGCGAGGTCGTGGAGTGGAACGTGCGCGGTCTGCTCTTCAAGCAAGCGAAAGAGAAAGTGGACGGCGTTGCGCTTCCCGAAGCGCTCGGCAACTTCGCAAACCCGACGCAGACGGGCAGCGAGAAATTCGCGGCGCGGTACAACCTGCGGCGGCGCGTCTTGGTCTTGAAGGACGCGCAGCAATTCTTGGAAGCGCCGGACGTGGTGGCGCAGCTCAAATACCTTTCCGAGCGCATCGTGTCGGGGCAGCTCACGGACGCGAACATCGTGATTATCGCCCCCCGGACGTGCATCCCGAAGGAGCTGGAGCATTACATTACAATCCTCACGGTGGATTACCTATCGACGGAGGAGATTCGCCGCATTATCGCCCGTTTCTGCGAGGAGCAGGAATTAGGCGCGCTGAATGACGACTTCCTGCGGGAATTGGCGCTTGCCTTCAAAGGCTTGCCGGAGTTCGAGATTGTCAACATCCTTTCGCTGGCACTCGCGGACAACGGCGAAATCGGGCGCGCCGACCTCGCGCTGATCCACGAACAGAAGAAACAGCTTGTGCAGAAATCGGGCATCATGGAAATGGTGCCGCTGAAGGAGCGTATCGAGGACATCGGCGGTCTGGAAAACCTGAAAGCGTGGCTGAAACGCAAGGCAAAGGTGCTGAAGAACATCGACAAGGCCGAGGCGTTCGGCGTCGATTTGCCGAAGGGCGTATTGATTGCCGGATTGCCCGGTTGCGGCAAATCGCTGAACGCGAAAGCGGCCGCCGCGCTCTTTGAGGTTCCCTTGCTTCGGCTCGACATGGGACGGCTGATGGGAAAATACGTCGGCGAATCGGAAGCGAATCTTCGGCAGGCCATCGCGCTTGCCGAAGCCATCTCTCCCTGCGTGCTTTGGATTGACGAATTGGAAAAAGCCTTCGCGGGCATCAGCAGCGGAGGCGGCGGCCATGAGGTAACGACGCGGCTTTTCGGCACGTTCCTGACATGGATGCAGGAAAAGGAAGGGCTTGCCTTTGTGGTGGCGACGGCGAACAACATCGAGCATTTGCCGCCGGAGCTTTTGCGGAAAGGGCGCTTCGACGAGATTTTCTATGTCGGGCTGCCGAACGCGCAGGAACGGGAAAAGATTTTCTCCATCCATATCGGGAAGCGCAGGAAAAAAGATTTGTCCGGCATCGACATCTCGGCGTTGGTAAAGGAAACGGAAGGTTACAGCGGCTCGGATATCGAGGGCGTCGTCAAGGACGCCATTGAAGCGGCGTTCACGCAGGACAAGCCAAAACTGACGACAGAGCTTTTGCTCACGGCGATCCGCAGTACGGCGTCGCTGTCGGAGATTATGAAGGAATCCATCGAGAAGATGGCAAAGGTGTATCAGGAACGTCATTTCAAGAACGCTTCCATAGGCTGATTGGAGGAATATGGATATGGCACTGTCAAAATATGTTTCTTGCCCCCATTGCAAGCAGCAGACGCTCGGCCCGTATCACGTGGACACATCGGGAACCAGCCGCACAAGGGGTACTTGCTCCCATTGCGGCAAGCGGTACATGGTGGAATACGGCAAGGGCAAAATCAAGGCGACGAAAGCGTGAGGTGGGAAGAAATGACGGACAAGCGATATACCGCGCCGGAAGAGGAATATACGGAAATTACGGAGAAGCCCCTCGCCCCGGTCAAGGGATTCGATGAAAAGTCAGCCGAAGCGCTGGCGCCGATTCTCGGACGGTTTATGAAAGCCTACGAGGAAAGCGCCGACGAGCAGGACGCGGCATGGCTGGACGCGCCGCTGAAGGACGAGCTGCCGGAACGGTCGGAGGAAGAAATCGCGGCCATGCGGCAGGAAATCCACGAAAGCGTCGCCGCGTGGGACGCGAACATGGCTTCCATCCACGAGGCTTGCGCCGAGGGCAAGACGAAGGAGGAATGGCTCGAAGGGAAGCTGCAAGAGGCGACCATCGGCGTCAATGTGGCGGACTACGGAACATATCTCGCCGAGGCGAATACGGAACTTCACGAGGCCAACCAAGAAGCGATTGAAGGGACAAGGGAACGCCCAACCGATGTAGAGGAAGAAAGCACGCAGGAATGGGACGCGACGAACACCCACGAGCTTGCCTTGCAGCTCGGCAAAGAGGTGGAAGTTTCGAGCCTCGCGAGCACCGTGCTTCGCACCGGTTGGCAGATGGCGGAGAAACTCCCATTGGGCGAAGGCTTTCAAAATCTAAAAAAAGTTGGGGACGCTCTCAGAAGCGGCGAAGACCAGGGCGTAAAGGAAGCGGCGTCCGCGGCGCTCAAAGCGGGCGTGGAAAAAGGCGCTGTCCCCTTCCTGCCGAAAAGCACGCCGACCGAGATCGTGTCCAGCCTTGCCTGCGCGGGCGTCGAACAGGCGAAAATCATGCTGAACTTCGCGGACGGCGACATCAGCGGCGGACAGGCGCTGAACCTCATGGGGCGGGTCGCCACGGGACACGCCGCCAACGTCTCCTGTCATGTG
>CAMVIO010000139.1 GCA_947167555.1 uncultured Selenomonadales bacterium | reverse complement strand
CCTGACCGGCTTTGACGCGCCTGTTCTCCAGGCTATGTATCTGGATAAGCCCATGAAGGATCACAACCTGATGCAGGCTATCTGCAGAACAAACCGCGTTTACAACCAGGATAAGACTTACGGCCTGATCGTGGACTATATCGGCATCAAGGGGAATCTGAACGCCGCCCTCGCCCAATATACGAATCTGGACGGCAATCCCTTTGAAGGCGTGGACGAATCCGTAGCGATTGTCAAAGACCCGCTTGATGTTTTGGAGAAGATGTTTCACGCGTGTGACAAGCGCGATTATTTCCACGGCACGCCGAAGGAACAGCTTGACTGCCTGAACCGCGCGACGGAGTTCGCGCAGGCGACGGAGGAGCTGGAGCTTCGTTTCATGGCGGCGGTCAAGCGCATGAAAAAAGCATACGACCTTTGCGCCGCCAGCGAAGCGATTTCCGAAAGGGAGCGCGACCTTATCCATTTTTATATCGCGGTACGCTCGATTTTGTTCAAGCTGACGAAGGGCGACGCGCCGGACATCGCGCAGATGAATGCGCACGTCCGCCAAATGGTGGAAGACGCGATACTCTCGGACGGCGTCGAGGAGCTTTTCGCGGAGGATGCGCATATTTCCATCGACGTATTCAGCGAAGAGTATCTGGACAAGATTTCCAAGATCAAGCTGCCGAATACGAAGATCAAGATTTTGCAAAAGCTGCTTTCACAGGCGATTGACGCTTTCAAGAAGGACAATAAAATCAAGGGTATGGAGTTTTCCGAACGGCTGAAGCGGGTGGTGGACAGCTACAACGACCGCAGCCGCGACAAGGCTTTCGCCAACGAAGTGCTCGACGACGTGGCGACGCAGCTTGCGGATTTGCTTCGACAGCTCAAAAAGGAACAGCAATCCTTCGAGGGCATGGGCATCAATTTCGAGGAAAAGGCGTTTTACGATATTCTCGAATCTGTTGCAAAGAAATATGAGTTCGAGTATCCGAAGGACAAAATGATTGTCCTCGCAAAAGAGGTCAAGAAAATCGTCGATGACAAGGCCAAGTATACGGACTGGTCGACGCGCGACGACATCAAGGCCGAGTTGCAGGCCGATCTTGCCATCGTCCTCGACGCAAACGGCTATCCGCCCGTCGCCATTGACGAGGCATACAAGGAAGTGCTTGAGCAGGCGGAGAATTTCCGCAAGTACGCGGGATGACGCGAACTGCTTTATGGCAAAAGCAGAATCGAAGAAATCCTATGCAAGACAAAGGCTTCAAAGTTTAACGAAAAAATATGCGATTACAAAATGCTGCGCGTTCTTTTGATTGCATTCTTGCCGGGGAGCGATTGTTCTTGGTCTGCGGCCGGTTTTTTGCGTTTGCGGATCGCGTAACATTTTTTTCAAAAAGGTTTGTCAGGATTTTTCGGCTTGCGCATATATACGGGTGGAAAGAAAAACACAACGAGGACGACGCCGATGGACAATATGGAAACACGGCTCTCGGATAAAAGCGAACCCTACCAACGAACGAACGACAAAGCGAATCAAGGAATCGCAAAGGAGGAATTGAAAATGACGAACGCAGAACTCATGAACAAGGTAATGACCGAGGACGAACTGGATATCGTGGCGGGCGGCGGCCCGCGCGTCAGGGTCCCGCTTCGCGGCCCGTCCTTCAAGCAGCTTAAGGACGTCACCGGCGCCATTCACAACGCAAAGAAAATGATTACCTGCCTCATCAAGAAGTTCAGTCCCAAAGATCAGGTGCTCCGGCAGTATCCGGCGCCGACGAACTTTGTAACGGACGAGATGCGTAAGATTGACAAGCTCGTTATGGGCGTCTAGCATCTAAAGAATCGAGCCAATTTGAAAAAACGTGCGCTTGCAGGAAGGAAGTACACAATTTTTCTCGAATATATTATAAATGGGAAGAAAACTGAAGCGCGGGCTTTGCGGTTTGCCCGCGCTTTTTGCAAGAATGCAGGGAGTGATTGCAGTTATGGACGTACAAGAGCTTCCGATGAAGGATTTTCTCGCACATCTCCATCGTCATCCGATCCCGGAGATCATGGACGAGGAATGCCTTGCCGACCTCGAAAGCGTCAAGGCGCAGTATGGCGACACCATCACCCACGGCGCGGGGCTGGAGGTGCGGCTCGGCGAAGAGGCGCGGTATGTCGATTACATCATGAATATCGACCAGACAGTGATTCCCGACTTGGAAAGCCTTTGGTATGAAATCGACTACGCGGAATTTCGGAAAGCGCACGAGACGGGCGAAAAAATCTCGCCCTGCCTTTTTGCGAATATTAAGTTCGCCCATCAGGACGCCGCGGCCTGGGATGCTTTCCTGCCGCCGTTCCTGGGCGAGGAACGGGCAAAAAAATTGCGCGCTCCGTTGGAACGCGTGATGGAAAATTTGCCGAAGGGCGCCAGTTTCAAGCAGATCGGTACGATGACGAGCCGGGGCGAGCTGGACGTCATGCGTCTCGTGATCATGTTTCCCGGTTGGGAAACGATTCCCGACGGGCTGGCCGCTATCGGCTGGCAGGGCGACACGGCCGCGCTTCGCGAAGCTCTCGCGCCGTGGCGGGAGACGGAAAAAATCGCCGTCAATATCGACCTTGGTGAAAACGGCGTGCTGCCGAAAATCGGCGTCGAGGTCTTTTCCCGTTGGCGCCACCCGCTGCTCGTCGATATGTTCATCACGCGGCTGGAAGAGGCCGGGCTGTGCCTGCCGTCAAAAGCCGAGGCGCTCCGCCGCTGGATTCGGATCCGCCCCGACGGCGATCCGTTCATCCAGACGCTGATTGCCTATTTCAAGCTGAACTATCGGGACGGGAAGATTGCCGAGGCGAAGGCGTATTTGGAGCAGTCGCCTTACGTTCACCATCACTATTTCGACGCTTATGAGCGTCCCGTTTACGTAGACTTCGTGCTGAAGAACGGGACGGGGGCGCTTCCCGTGGGCGAGGCGCTGAAGCGGCTCGACGAGTGCGGGAAAGAAAGAATCCGCCGCGTGCGCTTCCTCGGCGACGCGGCGGCGTATGAGCATCTGGATCGGCTGCTGGCGGAATGCAAATCGGGCGGGCTTTCGGCGACGGTGGTCTTGCCTGCGGAAAGTATTCCCGATTCGCGATTGGAGGAGATTTTTGCTCTCGGCGCGGATGCGTATATCGCGGAGCTTGGCGCGGACGGCAATCCGTACGATGGCTCGCTTCGTGAGCCCCTGCATATAACGGGCTCTAATTCGCTGCGCTCAAAAGAGTCCGTAATACCGGAAACCATCCGCTCTCTCGTTCGGGCGGGGCTTTCCGATCGGACGGCTGCGCGCTGGATCATGACGCGGGAAAACGCGGAAAAACTTTCGGAAGTCGTGCAGGGGGTGGAGCCCTTCGCCCTTCGGGAGCTTATCGTCAGCGGCGGAACTCCGGGACGGACTTTGCCCACGCGGGAGCAGATGGAAAGCGCGGCGCAGTTTATCATAGAATACTCGAAACAGCGGGAAGAGGAAGAAAACGGCGACGGGAAAATGAAGCTGACGGTGGAGTCCTGCTTCTCGCCGCTTCGGGCGACGATGGGCGGGGAAGACGCGAAGCAAAACGCCAATCGGGGCGTCAAGCGCGGCTGCGCCGCCGGACGGGATCATTTCTGCGTGCGTCCGGACGGCAGCTTTGCCCCTTGCGCCGATTACGGCAAAGCGGAATCATACGGCTCCGTCATGGAATATTGGGATCACTCCCCTGTGCTGGACGCCCTGCGCGACGTCCAGTCCCCTGATTGCCCGAACTGCGCCTACAGGCGCCGCTGTCTCCCCTGCCCGGAGATGGAAGCGCCATGCCCAATGGAGAAGGGAAAAACAATTGCAAGTTAATTGTTGCAGGTCAATCCGTTTTGCATAGAAAAACCGATTTCTTCATGTTATAATATTTTTGTTGTTGAAGGTTTTCGGTCGAATGAATCAATGCAGTATTTTCAATGATTTAAGAAGGAGTGATATTTCATGCCGGAGGAAGTCATCAAGTACGAAAAGGAAGGCGGCGTCGCCATTCTGACGCTGAACCGTCCGAAGAGCCTGAACTCCATGAGCCTTGATTTGATCAACGCCTGGATTGCGAAGCTCCATGAGGCCGAGCACGACCCGGAAGTGCGTGTTGTCGTCCTGACCGGGGAAGGGCGCGCGTTCTGCGCGGGCGGCGACCTCGGCGCGCTCGACAACCTGAAGACGACGGAGGAGCGTCGCCGTTTCGTTGCGCAGGCCGGAATGATCGTGCGGCTGATCCATATGATGTCGAAGCCGGTCATCGCGATGGTGAACGGCGTCGCGGCGGGCGCGGGCTTCAATATCGCCATCGCCTGCGATCTTTGCTACGCCGCCGAAGGCGTGAAATTCATCCAGAGCTTTGCCAGCGTTGGTCTCGCGCCCGACTGCGGCGGCTATTATTTCCTCGCGAAGACGGTGGGACTGGCGAAGGCCAAGGAATTGATGTTCACCGCACGTCCGGTGGAGGCCCATGAGGCGATGTCCATCGGTCTTGTCAACGGCGTATTCAGTCCGGAGGCGTTGCGGGAGGGCGTCATGGGCGTCGCGAAGCAAATCGCGGCGGGCGCGCCGTTGGCCCTGGCGATGATGAAGAAGGAGATCAATAATTACGGCGCGAGCCTCGACGACACGCTGACTTACGAGGCGATGGCGATGTCCGCGCTGCTTGGCACCGAGGATTTCAAGGAGGGCGTCAAGGCGTTCTCGGAAAAACGCGCGCCGGTCTTTAAGGGGAAATAGACGGAAAGAAAGGGGAAGCCGTCCGGCTCCTCCTTTTTGCATAACAAGTTGTATACGGATTTAGTAAAATTTCGGATTCTGTTCGAATGTTACAGGCTTCGCCTGCATAAGAGACTGTAAAAAGCTGACGCTTTCAACAGTCTCTGATCATGGAAACATTCTGGGCGTACTCTGTATAGGAATCGGACGATGCATATTATTGTGCCATATGATTAGGAAACGCAATGCGATTAAGCGAGGAGAAACAGAAATATGAAGAAGATTTTTGCGGTATTATGTGCGGTACTGGTTTTTGCGGCGTTCAGCGTTGCCGGAGCTGCGGAGTTGGCGGCGTCGCCGGAGTGGGTGACGAAACTGCCGCAGGCGAAGAACGCAGACCAGCTCTTTGTCGTCGCGGGGGTCGGCAAGACTACCGCTTGGATTTCCCTGCACGAAAAGGACCAAGCGGGAGAGTGGCATGAACTGATGACCACCCCCGGATTTATCGGCAAGGGAGGACTGGGCAAGACAAAAGAGGGCGACGGTATGACGCCGGTGGGGACGTTTCGCTTCAACGCCGCTTTCGGCATCGCGGAGGACCCCGGCTGCGCCATTCCCTATACGCAGGTGGACGAAAATATCTACTGGTCGGGCGACGACCGTCCCGGCATGAAGTATAACCAAATGGTGGACGTTCGCGAACTGCCCGGTCTTGATACCGAGGGCAGCGAGCATATCGTGGATTATGATCCGCATTATACCTACGCTATGAATATCAGCTACAATGAAGCCGGAACGCCGGGCCTCGGCTCCGCTATCTTCCTCCACTGCTTCGGCCCATACAAGCCGTATACGGGCGGATGTGTCGCCATCCCCGTGGCGGATATGCGTTTCGTGATGCAAAAGGTTCATCCGGACTGCGTGGTCGTCATCGGCGATCTGAGAAATCTTTCGCCGGAAACCGCAGCGGATTGGAAAATCTGAAGAAATAGGATAAAAAAAGAGAGCCACACGGCTCTCTTTTTTGTATGTGCGCCCGGCGGCGCACGTTTCTAACCGGTGAAAGACCGGAATCTGCCCGGTAG
>CAMVIO010000138.1 GCA_947167555.1 uncultured Selenomonadales bacterium | reverse complement strand
TGGACCACGGCGACGGCGTTTATGTTTACGATACGCAGGGGAAGAGGTATATCGACTTTCTTGGCGGCATCGCGGTGAACGTGCTCGGGCACGGGTATCCGGCGCTGGTGGATGCGGTTGCGTCGCAGGCAAAGAAGATGATCCACTGCTCGAATCTCTACTACACCGAGGTGCAGGCGGACGCGGCGGAAAAGCTGGCGAAACGGTTCGGCGGCGGCAAGGTGTTTTTCGGCAACTCCGGCGCGGAGGCCAACGAGGGCGCAATCAAGCTGGCGCGTAAATACGCGCATAACATCTCGAAGGACAAGTCCGAAATCATTTGCGCCTGGCACAGCTTCCACGGGCGCACGCTGGCGACGCTGACGGCCACTGGGCAGCCGAAATACCAGGAGGGCTTCGGCCCGCTGCCGGGCGGCTTTTCCTATGTGGACTTCGGCGATTACGACGCGCTGGAAAAAATGGTCAATGAAAAGACCTGCGCGGTCATGCTGGAGACAATCCAAGGCGAGGGCGGCGTCCATGTGCCGCCGAAGGATTATTATACGAAAGTCCGCGCGCTTTGCGATAAGTACGGCGCGGTGCTGATCCTCGACGAGATCCAGAGCGGCATGGGGCGCACCGGAAAATTTTTCGCTTATGAGCATTTCGGCGTCAAGCCCGATATCGTGACATTGGCGAAGGGCCTGGCGGGCGGCGTGCCGATCGGCGCGTTCATCGCGACGGACAAGGTTGCGTCGGCGTTCCATGCGGGCGACCACGGCTCGACCTTCGGCGGCAATCCGTTGGCCTGCGCGGCGGCGAACGCGGTATTGGACGCCATGACGCCGGAGTTCCTTGCGAACGTCGAAACAACGGGCGCGTATTTCAAGGAGAGGCTTGCGGCGCTGCAGGCAAAATTGCCGTGGTTTGTCAAAGAGGTTCGCGGCACGGGCTTGATTCTCGGCATGGAAATCACGAAGGAAGGCCGCGACATCGTCAACGCCTGCCTTGGGGAAGGCGCGATCATCAACTGCACGGCCGGGAACGTCCTGCGCTTCGTACCGCCGCTGATTGTCACGAAGGCTCAGATCGACGAAGTCGTAGATATATTGGAGCGCGTGCTGCCGCGGTTCGCATAAGGAGGATTGATTATGGACAAGGATTTTCTTACGATTCACGATCTTGCGCCGGAAGACGTGGAGGCTGCTCTCGATCTGGCGGGACATCTAAAAGCCATGCAGCAAGGCGGCGTTCCGCATCGCTATCTGGAGGGCAGGACGCTGGGCATGATTTTCGAGAAGTCTTCGACGCGGACGCGGGTCTCCTTCGAGGTCGGCATGTACCAGCTCGGCGGCAGCGCGCTGTTCCTGTCGTCCCACGATACGCAGCTCGGCCGCGGCGAGCCGATCCGTGACACGGCGCGGGTGCTTTCGCGTTATCTCGACGGCATCATGATCCGAACCTACGCCCATGAGACGGCGGAGGAGCTGGCGGCGTGGGCGGACATTCCCGTCATCAACGCGCTGACGGATTTGCTGCATCCGTGTCAGGTCATGGCCGATTTGCTGACCATGCGCGAACACAAGGGCAAAGACCTTTCGGCGCTGAAAGTCGCGTTTGTCGGCGACGGCAACAACATGGCGAACTCGTATCTCTACGGCGCGGCGAAAACGGGCATGACGCTGGCCGTGGCGACGCCGAAAACGCATCAGCCGGACAAGACGGTCGTCAAGAACGCGATGAAGGACGCGAAGGAGACGGGCGCGAAGCTCCTGTTGACCAACGATCCGGCGGAGGCGGTCAAGGACGCCGACGTCATTGTGACGGACACATGGGCAAGCATGGGGCAGGAGGACGAGCACGACGCACGAAAGAAAATTTTCGCGCCGTACCAGGTGAATAAGAAACTCCTGAAAAACGCCGACCGCCGTGCTGTCGTCATGCACTGCCTGCCCGCTTATCGCGGCGAGGAAATCACCGACGAGGTCTTTGAAGCGAATGCCGCCGTCATCTTTGACGAGGCGGAGAACCGTCTGCACGTGCAGAAGGCGATCATGACGCTTCTGATGGGGTAAGGGTATGAATGAAGCCCGAAACGGTACGACGTCGTTGCCGCTTATTTCCGTCATGATTCCCACCTACAACCGTCCGGAAATGTTCGCGTTGGCTCTGGAAAGCGCCCTCTCGCAGACGTACCCGAACGTCGAGGTGCTCGTCACGGACAACAGCACGAACGAGGACACGGCGGAACTGATGGAGTATTACAGGAGTGAGCCGCGCGTCACTTATCTGCGGAACAGGGAGGCGAAGTCGAAGCCGGAAAATTTCGCGCCGTTCGAGACGCTGGCTAAGGGCGAGTACCTGCAATGGCTGATGGACGACGATGTCCTTGCACCGGATAAATTGCAGCGGATGATGGATGTGTTCCTCGCGTATCCGAACCTCACACTGGTGACTTCCCAGCGCGGCATGATCGACGGGGAAGGGAACGACAAAGGGATTTACTGTCCGGTGGAAGGTCTCGAAGGCGAATACCAAATCTTTGCGGGGGAAAAAGCCGGACGGACGCTGTTCTTTTCGGTCTGCAACTACATCGGAGAGCCGTCGGCGGTTCTCTTCCGAAGGAAGGATTTGATCCATCATTATTGGCGGGCGGACAGCCGGGGATATGTCACGCTGTCGGACGTCGCGATGTGGCTGGAACTTTTGGAAAAGGGGGACATCGCGATTTTCCGCGAATCCCTGAGTTGGTATCGAAATCACGGCGCACAGGAGGGCAAGAATCCCGACGTCGTGCTGAACGCGTTCCTCGAATGGGAAAGCCTGATTACCGAGCATTTTGAGCGCAGAGCGTATCTGAAGACATGGGAGGATTACCGGAGATCGCTCCGGCGGCTTCGCGAGGTCTGGATCAAGTTCGAACCGATTCTTCTGGTGGAGGGCTCGCCGGAAATGCTGGCAAAATACAGGGAACGCGTGGTAAAGATAGACAAAGTCCTGTCAGGGCAGGATGAAAATAAATAATCAATAATCAATAATGATTCAAAAGGAGCTGTTTTTTCATGGCAAACGCAAAAACAAAGGCAAAGGCACCCGCAAAGACGAAAGTAAAAGCGCCTGTTAAGGCGAAGGCAAAAGTCAAGAAGGTTGCGCTGGCGTATTCCGGCGGACTCGACACCTCGGTCATCATCCCGTGGCTGAAGGAGAACTACGACGGCTGCGAGGTCATCGCGGTCTGCGCCGACATCGGGCAGGGCGACGAGCTTTCCGTTGTGCATGACAAAGCCCTCAAATCCGGCGCGTCGAAGGTCTTCATCGCCGACCTGACCGAAGAATTCCTGACCGAATACGTCTGGCCGACGTTGAAGGCGGGCGCTGTCTATGAGGGCAAATATCTGCTCGGCACGTCCTTCGCCCGTCCGGTCATCGCTAAGAAGCTGGTCGAGATTGCGAAGAAAGAAAAATGCGACGCGATTGCTCACGGCGCGACGGGCAAGGGCAACGATCAGGTGCGTTTCGAGCTTTCGGTCAAGGCTCTCGCGCCGCAGATGAAGATCATCACGCCGTGGCGCGAGTGGGATCTGCGTTCCCGCGAGGAAGAGATCGCTTACGCGAAGAAGCACAAGATCCCCATCGCCACCGAGAACAAGACCTACAGCATGGACCGCAATATCTGGCACCTTTCCCATGAGGGCTCCGACCTCGAGGATCCGTGGAACGCGCCGAAGAACGATATGTTCCTCGTGACGAAGGCGCCGGAAAAGGTCAACGACAAGGCCGAGGTCATCGAGATCGAGTTCAAGGAGGGCGTGCCCGTCGGCGTGAACGGCAAGAAGATTCGCAGCGCGAAGAAGCTCCTGACGCTGCTGAATGAGATCGGCACGAAGCACGGTATCGGCATCACCGACATCTGCGAGAACCGTCTCGTCGGCATGAAGTCCCGCGGCGTTTATGAGAACCCGGGCGGAGCCATCCTCTACTACGCGCACCGCGAACTCGAATATCTGACGCTCGACCGCGCGACGCTCCATTACAAGGAACTGGTCGCGAACCGTTATGCGGAGCTTGTCTATGACGGTATGTGGTTCTCACAGCTCCGCGAGGCGCTGGACGCGTTCGTGGATTCGACGCAGCGCACGGTCACGGGCGTAGTGCGCCTGAAGCTCTATCGCGGCAACATCATCTCGGCGGGCGCGAAGTCCAAGTATTCGCTGTACAATCAGGAATTCGTGACCTTTGAAGAGGACGACGTCTACAATCAGGCGGACGGCACCGGCTTCGTCAACCTGTTCGGCCTGCCGCTGAAGGTCCGCGCGCTGATGCAGGAAAAGACGGGATTGCTGAAATGAGCGAAAAGTTATGGGGCGGTCGTTTCAGCAAGACGACCGACGAGATGATCAACGACTTTCAGGCGTCGATTTCCTTTGACAAGCGCATGTATCGTGAGGACATCGCGGGCAGTATCGCCCACGCGACGATGCTGGCGAAATGCGGTATCATTTCCGACGCGGACAAGGACGCGATTATCGGCGGCTTGAAGGATATCCTCGCGAAAATCGAAAACGGCGAGTTCTCCTTTGACGTGGCGCTCGAAGATATTCATATGAATATCGAGAAAAGACTGACGGACGCCATCGGCGACGCGGGGGCGCGGCTCCATACGGCGCGCAGCCGCAACGATCAGGTGGCGCTGGACACGCACATGTATCTCAGGCGGGAGACCGTCGAGGTACTTCGGCTGATTCTTGATATGCAGCAGGCGTTGGTCGAGACGGCGAAGAAAAACGCCGACGTGATTATGCCCGGATACACACATCTCCAGCGGGCACAGCCGATCCTGTTCGCTCATCATCTGCTGGCGTATTTCTCGATGCTGGCGCGGGACTTCGAGCGTTTTCGCGGCGTCTACGCCCGGGCGGATATCATGCCGCTGGGCGCGGGGGCGCTGGCGGGGACCACGTTCCCGATTGACCGGAAGATGGTCGCCGACGCGCTGCATTTCGACCGCATCTATACGAACAGCCTAGACGCGGTCAGCGATCGCGACTACATCATGGAGTTCCTGTCCGCCGCGTCGATCCTGATGGTTCATCTTTCGCGGCTCAGCGAGGAAACAATCCTTTGGTGCTCGAAGGAATTCTCATTCGTCGAGTTGGACGACGCCCACTGCACCGGCTCCAGCATGATGCCGCAAAAGAAAAACCCCGACGTTTCCGAGCTCGTGCGCGGAAAGACGGGGCGCGTGGTCGGCCATCTGACGGCGATGCTCGCGACGGTCAAGGGCTTGCCGTTGGCCTACAACAAGGATTTGCAGGAGGACAAGGAAGGCGTGTTCGACGCCATCGACACGGTGAAGTTCAGCCTCGCGGTCTACGCGCGAATCCTGCGCGGCATGAAGGTGCGAAAAGACGTCATGCGCCGCGCCGTCGAGGAGGACTTCTCGAACGCCACCGACCTTGCCGACTATCTGGCGAAAAAGGGACTTCCATTCCGCAAGGCCCACGCTGTGGCGGGCGAGGCCGTCGGGTACTGCATCGAAAAGAAAAAATGGCTGCAGGACCTGACGATGGACGAGTTCAAGAACTTGTCCCCGCTGTTCGAGGAAGACATCCGCGAAGCGATTCAGCCGGAAACTTGCGTGAAGAACCGCAACTCCCTCGGAGGCACGTCCAACGTGCAAGTAGAGGCGCAGCTCTCCGCCGCCGAAAAACTTGTCGCGGAGGAAGCGAAGGAAGCAGATGCCCTGGCGGAAAAACAGATATAAGGATAAAAAAGCAACGGTTGCCAATTTTGCCGGCGACCGTTGCTTTTTCTTGCTTGACTTTGCCCCTGTTTTGTCATATGCTATATAAGTTATATGTAGCTATGGG
>CAMVIO010000137.1 GCA_947167555.1 uncultured Selenomonadales bacterium | reverse complement strand
CGCAGGGCGATTCCGGCCTCACAGGCCGCAAGATTATCGTCGACACCTATGGCGGCATGGCGCGCCACGGTGGCGGCGCGTTCTCCGGCAAGGACCCCACGAAGGTCGATCGCTCGGCGGCGTATGCGGCGCGCTATGTGGCGAAGAACATCGTCGCGGCGGGGCTCGCGGATCGCTGCGAGATTCAGCTCGCTTACGCCATCGGCGTCGCGCGTCCGGTCTCGGTGCGCGTCGAGACCTTTGGCACGGGCAAGATTGACGACAGCAAGATTGCCGAGCTCGTCGAGAAGAATTTTGACCTGCGTCCGGCGGGCATCATCAAGACGCTGAATCTGCGTCGCCCGATTTACGCGCAGACCGCTGCCTACGGCCACTTCGGCCGCACCGACGTCGACCTGCCGTGGGAGCACACGGATAAGGCCGACGATCTGAAGAAGCAGGCCGGTATCTGAACGTTTAGGAAAAAAGCATAAAATTCGCCCCGTCGAAAGCGAAAACTTTCGGCGGGGCATATTTTATGTACAGAAGCGGGACGGATTACAAAATATCGATTTGTTCGCCGTTTAGGGCTTTGTTCATGCTGCGTACGGCGCAGAATTTTCCGCACATGCTGCAAGTATCGCTGTGATCGTCTTCTGGCAGGCGGCTTTCGCGCAGACTACGCGCCGTTTCGGGATCAAGAGCGCAGGCATATTGGGCTTCCCAGTCCAGATTCCGGCGTGCCGCCGCCATGCGGTCGTCGATGTCGCGCGCGCCAGGGATCCCCTTCGCGATATCGGCGGCATGGGCGGCGATTTTTGAGGCGATGATGCCTTGACGGACGTCGTCCACGTTCGGCAGCGCCAAATGCTCCGCCGGCGTCACATAGCAGAGGAAGGCCGCGCCGTTCATGGCGGCGACCGCGCCGCCGATAGCCGCCGTGATGTGATCGTAGCCGGGCGCGACGTCTGTTACCAGAGGACCGAGAACATAAAACGGCGCGCCCATGCAAAGTGTTTTTTGCAGCTCCATGTTTGCCGCGATTTGATGGAGAGGCACATGGCCGGGGCCTTCCACGAGGACCTGCACGTTATGCGCCCAAGCCCGTTTCGTCAATTCACCGAGCCGTATCAGCTCTTCGATCTGACAGGCGTCCGTGGCGTCGGCGAGACAGCCGGGACGGCAGGCGTCGCCGAGGGAAACGGTGACGTCGTGCTCCTCGCAGATATCAAGGATTTCGTCGAAATGCGTATAAAAGGGATTTTCTTCGCCCGTCATGCTCATCCATGCGAAAACGAGACTGCCGCCCCGGCTGACTATGTTCATTTCCCTTTCCTGCGCCCGGATTTGGCGCACTGTCTCTTGCGTAATGCCGCAGTGGAGCGTCACAAAGTCCACGCCGTCCTCCGCATGGAGCCGCACCACGTCGATGAAGTCCTGCGCCGTCAGCTCCCCAAGGTCTTTTTGATGATGAATGACACTGTCGTAGACTGGAACCGTCCCGATCATGGCAGGGCATTCCTCGACGAGTTTTCGACGGAAGGGGCGCGTGTCGCCGTGGCTGGACAAGTCCATGAGCGCTTCCGCGCCGAGGTCGATGGCACGTTTGACCTTTTCCATTTCCATGTCGTAATCGACGCAGTCGCGCGACACGCCGAGGTTGACGTTGATCTTCGTTCGGAGCATGCTGCCGACGCCCTCCGGGTCGATACAGGTATGACGGCGGTTCGCGCATATCGCTATCTTTCCTTCCGCCACGAGAGACATTAAGGTATCCGGATCCATCCGCTCTTTTTTCGCCACGATCTCCATTTCCCGCGTCAGGATATGCTTTCGTGCCGCGTTCATCTGTGTCGTGTAATTGCTGTTCATTTGTTTTTCCCTCCATGTCATCATCAAAAACTGCCGGAACGACCCACGCAGAGCCGTTCCGGCAGTGAATTTCCCTACGTTGGCATTATCCAAATCAGGTCGTCGGTCGAAACGCACAGTTTCCTCTCAGCCCGTTTGCGAGCTCCCGTAATATTTTTTTGCGTTGTTATTATACTTCATTGCGGCAAAGGGTACAAGAAAAATTGGCCGAAGAAAACTCAGGGATAAAACACTTTTTAAAAAAACAGATTGACAATGTATGAATTTTCGTCTATGATATGCCCATCATAGGATAAAGCGTTGAGCAGAAAAAGTAACCTTGGTTTGTTCTTCGTACAGCGAGTTGGCGACCGGGAAACCGGAGGTGGGACGGCCAGCCGGAGGCGCGAGGCGAATGGTTCTGTGAGCGTCCTTTGAAAGCAGGAATTGTTCTGCGAGTAGATGGGAACGGTTGCCCCCGTTACAGGGCTAGGATATATTACTTTTGTATCCGATAGAGAAGCCTAAGCAGGGTGGCACAGCGAATCCGTTTCGTCCCGGTGGATGAAATGGGTTTTATTATTTTGAAACGCCTTGCGGGCTTGAATCAGGGTGGCACCGCGAAAAGTATTTTTCGCCCCGACGGAGGGAAAACTTCCGTCGGGGCGTTTTTATGTTTTGTGAAAGGAAAAGCGTTATGAAAGTCAAGATTTGCGGGCTTCGGACTTTGGAGGCGGCACAGACGGCTGAACGCGCAGGCGCGGATTTCCTCGGCTTCATCATGTGGCCGGAAAGCCGTCGCTTCGTCCCCGCGAGTCAGGCGGCGGATATCGTAAGGTCGCTTTCGGGCGGCGCGATTTCCGTCGGCGTCGTGGTCGACCAGCCTGTGGGGGCGGTTGCGGCTCTGGCGAGAAGATGTCGGTTCGACGCGATTCAGCTGCACGGACACGAGCCGCCGGAATACGCGGAGCAGCTTCGCGCATCGGCGGACGTGCGGATCATCAAGGCGTTTCGATGGCGCGACGATTTTTCCGTTGAGACGGCGAACGAATACCCGGCCGATTACATCCTGCTGGATACCTTCAAGAAAGGCATGGCAGGAGGCACGGGCGAGGTATTCCGATGGCACGAGGCAGCGGAGGAAACGCGTAACCTGAATAAACCGCTGCTTTTGGCGGGCGGCATTTCGGCGGAAAACGCGGAGGAGGCGGCGCGAACGCTCTCCCCATTCGCATTGGATGTGTCCGGCAGCCTGGAGGAAAACGGCGAGAAATCGCCGGAGAAGATTCGGGCCTTCATGCGGACGATAGACGAGATAAGAAATGAGGCAGTACAATGAAAAATATACTTGCGGAAATCGTCGAAAAGAAAAAGGATATCGTGGCGGCGGCGAAAAAGGCAGTGCCCTTTGACGAGGTAAAACGGGCGGCGCATCCCGGCAGGTTCGGCCTTTCGCATCGTGTTCGCGGAGAAGCGTGGAGCCTGATTGCCGAGTGCAAGCTCCAGTCCCCCGCGAAGGGGCGTCTCTGCCGCACCTATTCGGTGACGGAACTGGCGAAGGTATACGAGGAAAACGGCGCCAGCGCCCTTTCGGTGCATACCGATCCGCATTTCCTCGGCTGCAATGAGGATTTTGCCGCCGTGCGGAAAATGACGAAAATGCCGCTTTTGCGGAAGGATTTCATCATCGACGAGTACCAGATTTACGAGGCGCGAATGCTCGGCGCGGACGCGGTGCTTCTGATTGCGAGAATCCTTTCGCCGAGGCAGCTGATGGAGTTCCTCTATCTGACGTGGGGGCTTGGCATGGACGCGCTTGTCGAGGTTCACGACGAGGCCGATTTGAAAATGGCGTTGGACACTCCGGCGGAGTTCATCGGCGTCAACAACCGCAACCTGACGACGTTCACGACCTCGATCGAGAACACGATGGCGCTGCTGCCGAAGATCGGCGAGGGCCGAACGATCATCAGTGAGAGCGGCGTACAAAGCGCGGAGGACGCGGAGCGTCTGCGCGAGGCGGGCTGCGACGGAATCCTCGTCGGCGAGGGGCTTGTGACCGCGCCGAGCGTGGCGCAGATGACACAACGGCTCGCTTTCGTCTCTACAGCAACTACAAAAAGCGCGTGAAAAAATAGACATAAACGGGAGGTTTTAATCATGACAACAGGAAGATTCGGGAAATACGGTGGGCAGTTCGTGCCGGAGATTGTGATGCCGGTACTGACGGAGCTGCAGGCGGCCTATGAGAAGTACAAGGACGATGAGGACTTCAAGGCGGAGGTGCGTGGTTATCTGGAACGGTACGCGGGTCGTCCGACGATGCTCTACTACGCGAAGCGGCTGACCGAGCATTACGGCGGAGCGAAAATCTTTCTGAAGCGAGAGGATTTGCTGCACACCGGTGCGCACAAGATTACAAACGCGCTGGGGCAGGCTGTTCTCGCGAAACGCATGGGCAAGAAACGCGTGATTGCTGAGACGGGCGCGGGGCAGCACGGCGTGGCCACGGCGACGGCAGCGGCGCTTTTCGGAATGGAGTGCCATGTGTTCATGGGCACGACGGATATCGAGCGGCAGAAGCTGAACGTGTTCCGCATGAAGCTCCTCGGCGCGCAGGTCATTCCCGTGTCCAGCGGCACCGGCACGCTGAAGGACGCCACCAGCGAGGCGATTCGCTACTGGGCCGCCCATATCGAGGACACGCATTATATCATCGGCTCTGCGGTGGGACCGCATCCGTATCCGACCATCGTACGCGACTTCCAGTCCTGCATCGGCAATGAGATCCGCGCGCAGGCAAAAAAGGAAACGGGCGGACGCATCGATTACCTGCTGGCCTGCGTCGGCGGCGGCAGCAACTCGATTGGTACTTTTTATGAGTTCCGCGACGACAAAGCGGTGAAAAAGATCGGCATTGAGGCCGGAGGCCGCGGCGAGGCCGAGGGCGACAACGCAAAGACGCTCTCCGGCACGGGAAAACCGGGCGTATTGCACGGCGCGTACAGCTATGTCCTGCAGGACGGCGACGGGCAAATCGTCGAGGCTTATTCGCTTTCGGCGGGGCTCGATTATCCGGGCGTCGGTCCCGAGCATTCTTATTTCAAGGACGCGGGCATCGTCGAATACGTTTCCGTTACCGATACGGAGGCGCTGGACGCGTTCCGCCGCCTGTCCGAGATCGAGGGCATCATTCCCGCGCTGGAAAGCGCCCACGCCCTCGCGTATCTTGAAAAACTGATGCCGAAGACGAAAAAAGACGAGGTTGTCGTGCTTTGCCTTTCGGGGCGCGGCGACAAGGACGTGCAGATGGTCGCGAAAGCGCTGGGAGAGGAGCTGTAAATCATGACGCGTATAGAAAAGAAATTTGCCGCGTTGAAGGACGCGAAGAAAAAAGGACTTGTTATTTACCTGATGGCGGGTGTTCCCGATGCGAAGGGGACTATTGAAGCTGTCAAGATGGCGGAGCGCGCCGGGGCCGACTTCATCGAGATCGGGCTTCCGTTCTCCGATCCGCTGGCCGACGGCCCGGTGATACAGGCGGCGGGCATCCGCGCGCTGAAAGGAGGCATGACGCTGGCGGGCGTCCTGGAGCTCGTGAAAGAGATTCGAAAGTTTACTGATATTCCGTTGATCGGTATGGGCTATATCAATAACGTGCTGCATTACGGCGCGGAAAAGTTCGTTGCCGACGCCAAAGCGGCGGGGCTGGACGGCGCAATCCTGCCCGATGTGCCCCATGAGGAAAGTGCCGAGCTTCGGGAGATTTGTGCGAAACACGATTTCCGTCTGATCGAGTTCGTGACGCCGGGCACGACGCCGGATCGTCTTGCCCAAACCTGCGAGAGTGCCAACGGATTTATTTACGCCGTCTCGGTCAACGGAGTCACCGGCGAGAAGAAAATCGACTACTCGATCATCGGCAAGGTTGCCCGCAAGGTTCGCGAGCAGACAGACGTGCCGATTGCCGTGGGCTTCGGCATCGGATCGGCGGAGGCGGCCGTGGATGCGGCGAAGGACGCCGAC
>CAMVIO010000136.1 GCA_947167555.1 uncultured Selenomonadales bacterium | reverse complement strand
AATCTGGAAGAGGAAATGCAGGCGAAATGGGAAGAGAAGAAACGGGAACTGGAGGAGGAAGTCCATATCGCCCTGGTCGGACAGCCGGGGGCCGGCAAGTCCAGCCTTATCAATAAACTGATCGGACGAAAGCTTTTTGAGACGGGCGTGCATACCGATACGACGGTGGATATGCAGGAGGCGGCCTTCGGCACGCTGCGCATCCATGACCTGCCGGGCTACGGGACGGCGCGTTTTCCCGTCGAGCGGTGGGCGGAGGAATTCCATCCCGAGCAGTACGACCTCTATCTTTTCGTGTTCGAGGGAAAGCTCCACGATTCCGACGCGATTTTGTTCTCTTATTTGAAGCAGTGGCGCGACGAGCGGGAGCATCCTTTCTTCATCGTTCGGAACAAGAAGGACCAGATCTGGGACGAGGAGAAGCCGAAAGAAACGCTGATGGACGAAATCGCAAAAGACGTGCGCGACAAGCTCGGCGAGCCGGACGCGGCGGTGCAGTTCGTCAGCTGCCGGACGGGCGAGGGCATCGAGGACCTGAAGCAGGCGATTTTCGCGGCGGACGTGCTCGGCGTCAAGCGCTCGAAGCTGCGCGCGGAGTTCCAGGCAACCTCGATGGAGGATCTCGCGTACAAGAAGCAGCATTCGATGAAAGCGGTCAATACCTACGCGTGGCTCGGCGCGGCGAACGCGGTGAATCCTGTGCCGGGATTGGACGTCACACTGGACGTGGGAATGTTCTACAAGCTGCTTTCGGATATACGGCGCATTTTCGGTATCACCGACGACCTTGCGCAGACATTGGAAAAGTACAAGGTGCTCGCGCCGATCGGCCAGCGCGTCTTTTCCTACGCGACGCAGGAGGGCGTAATGATGATGGTGCGGAAGCTTGCAGGGGAATTCGCGGGCAAAGAGGTCGCGAAGTACATTCCCTTCGTCGGTCAGGCGGCGGCCGCCGCCACGGGTTATATGATGATCCAGAAAATCGGCGAGAAATACGTGGACGATTGTCACACGATTGCGCAGGAAATCCTTCGCGGGGTCGTGAAACGATAGCCGTTGATTTTTGCCTGTGTTTTGATAAAATATACATATTATGCTTGTATAGAATAGGAGATTGGAATGGAACGACTGAATCGCATCAACGAAGCGGGGACGGCATACCTGATCGCGGAGACGGATCTGAATTCGATCCGGCTGATGGGCGCCGTCGGGCGCAAGTACCGTGCCGCGAAAGAAGCTGCGGAGGCGGCTCGGGACAATCTGGTGGCCGTATTCAAGGAAAGCGGCTATACGCTGGAGGAGCTTGAGACATTGCGGATGCCGGATGGGAGCCCCGCGCTGGGCTACGGGATACTCGATGTTTTGAAAAATGAGGTGTAAGAAGTAACAATGGCAAGGGAAATCAAGGTTTACAACACGATGACGCGGCAGAAGGAGATCTTTTCCCCGCTCGAGCCGGGCAAGGTCGGTATTTACGTCTGCGGCGTCACGCCGTACAACGACCCGCATATCGGCAATGCGAGACCTTTCGTGACTTGGGACGTGATCCGGCGGTTTTTTGCGAAATGCGGCTACGAAGTGCGCTATATCCAGAACTTCACGGACGTGGACGACAAGATCATCCGCGCGGCGAATGAGCGCGGCGTGACATGGAAGGAGATTTCGGACCAATATATCGACGCCTATTTCCGCGTGATGGATGAGCTGAACGTCCGGCGGGCCGACGTCTATCCGCGCGTCTCGGAGACGATGGCGGAAATCATCGAGATGGTGCAGGGGCTTGTGGACAAGGGCTTTGCCTATGAACTGGAAGGGGACGTCTATTACAGCGTCGAAGCCTTTGACGAATACGGCAAGCTCAGCGGGCGCAATCTTGACGACATGATGGCCGGCGCGCGGGTCGAGGTGGACGCGCGGAAAAGGAATCCGATGGACTTCGCGCTTTGGAAGGCCGCGAAGCCGGGCGAGCCGTTCTGGGAAAGCCCTTGGGGGAAGGGCCGCCCTGGCTGGCATATCGAGTGCTCGGCGATGTCTCTGAAATATCTCGGCAGGACCTTTGATTTCCACGGCGGCGGCAGCGACCTGGTTTTCCCGCATCACGAGAACGAGATTGCGCAGTCGCAGGCCTACTGCGGTGGCTCAGACTGCTTCGCACGTTACTGGGTGCACAACGGCTTCATCACGATCCACGGGGATAAGATGAGCAAGTCGGAGAACAATTTCTTCACCGTGGCGGAAATCCTTGAAAAATATCCGGGCGAGGTCGTGCGGTTCTTCATTTTGCAGACGCATTACCGCAGTCCGCTGGATTTCAGCGACGAGCGGCTGAAGGACGCGCAGGCGGGGCTTTCGCGTCTCGCGAATGCGAAGGAGAATCTGGAATCGCTTTCCATGCGGGAGGGAGACGCGGATACGGCGTCGGCGCTGGCTGAGGCGGCGGAAAAAGCGCGGGATGCGTTCTGTGACGCCATGGCGGACGATTTCAACACCGCGCTGGCCATCAGCCATTTGTTCGCGGTGGCGAAGGACGTCAACGTCTATTACAATGAGGTCGAAAACCACGGAAAGGCTTTTGACGCGAAGAATTTTGCGCGGGTTCGTTCGGCCTTTGCCGACATGGCGGAGATTATCGGCGTTTTGGAAAAGAGCGCGGCGAAGAGCGACGAGGATGCGGAAATCGACGCGTTGGTGGAAGAACGGTTGGCCGCGCGCAAGGCGAAGAACTGGGCGAGGGCGGACGAGATTCGCGACAGCCTGAAAGCGCGAGGAATTGTCCTAGAAGATTCCGCGACAGGCACGCGGTGGAAGCGCGCATGAAGTTCAAGGCGCGGCAGAAAATCGCGGCGTCGGTGTTCGCGCAGGACGAAGCGGGAGGATTGAAGCAGAAATATGAAGCTGTCGACGTGGAAAACTTGCACCCGCTGGTGCTGGCCTTTGTCGGCGACGCGGCGTTTCATCTGTATGTGAGGACGCGGCTCCTGTCCTATACGCAGGGGCAGGTCAATATCCTGAATGATTTCAGCGCGAAGATCGTCTCGGCAGTGGGACAGGCGCGGGCTTATGAGGCCATCGAGGCTACACTGACCGAGGAAGAGAAGGAGATTTTTCGGCGCGGCCGGAACGCGCAAAGTCGCACGCCCCGCACGGCGTCGGTGCAGGAATACCATACGAGTACAGGATTCGAGGCGCTTTTGGGAACGCTGTATTTGAAGGATGAAAAAGACCGCCTGCGGGAGCTCTCGGAGGCGGCGTTCCAAGCGATAGCGAAGGAGATGGCGGCAAAAAGCCGTAAATAAACGGAGGGCATTATGATTCAAGTAACGCTTTTGGAGCATACGCCGGAGCCGGAGCGCGTCGTCGCGATGTCGGCGCGGCTCTGCTATTCGCCGTCCGGGGCGGCGGAGCTCTCGGAGAAGATGACGCCGGAGACGGTGGAAAAGATGGTCAAGATGCTGGTGGAGATGGGACACGCTTCGACGCTGGAGCATGTGTCGTTCACTTTTGGCATCGAGGGCATTTCGCGGACGTTGACCCATCAGCTCGTTCGCCATCGCATCGCGTCCTATTCCCAGCAGTCTCAGCGGTACGTCGCGGCCCATGATTTCGCCTATGTCACGCCGCCGTCGATTGCGGAAAAGCCGGAGGCGAAGGAGAGATTCGACGCACTGATGAAAGAGATCCGGGCGGCTTACGACGCGTTCACTGAAATGGGCGTCCCGAAGGAGGACGCGCGCTATGTGCTGGCGAACGCGGCGGAGACAAAGATCGTCGTGACGATGAACGCGCGGTCGCTGCTGCATTTCTTCAATCTGCGCTGCTGCAACCGGGCGCAATGGGAGATTCGCGCGCTGGCCTATAAGATGTTGGCGGAGGTCAAGAAAGTCGCGCCGCTGCTTTTCAAGAACGCGGGGGCAACCTGCGTGGCGACGGGCAGCTGCCCCGAGGGAAAGATGACTTGCGGCAAGTTCAGCGAGATGATAAAGCTCCGCGAGGAATAATATAAATGGAAAAAAAGAAAAGACCTGTCGGAAACGAAGCAGGCAGGAACGATGGAAAAATGCCGCAAATGAAACGAAAACAGACGTTTTCCGCTCCGGCGGCGGAGCCTGTTTCTTTGCCGGAGGATGTGGTCGTTGGTCGCAACGCAGTGACGGAGGCTCTGAAAAGCGGGCGCGCCGTCAATCGCCTTCTCGTCGCCGAGGGGGACGGGCAAGGCTCGATTCGGGAAATCGTGCGGCTGGCGCGGGAAAGCGGCGCCATCGTCGAGACGGTGGCGCGGAGCAAGATCGAGGCTGCTGCAAGGGGATTTCGTCACCAGGGTGTGTTGGCCTATACGTCACCGGTGGATTATATGCCGCTGGACGAGCTCTTGGAGGCGGCGCGGGCAAAAAGCGATGCGCCGTTCCTGCTTTTGCTGGACGAATTGGAAGACCCGCACAATCTCGGCGCGATCCTGCGCACGGCGGACGCCGTCAGCGTGGACGGGGTGCTGATCCCGAGACGGCGGAGCTGCCCGCTGTCCGCGACGGTGGCGAAGACTTCCGCCGGAGCGGTGGAATATGTGCCGGTGGCTCGTATCGGGAATATCGCGCAGACAATCAAAGCGTTGAAAGATGAGGGCTTTTGGATTATCGGGGCGGATATGGACGGGACGGCAGATTATTTCGACGCCGATCTGACCGGGGCGACGGTGCTCGTCGTCGGCAGCGAGGGGCGTGGTATTTCCCGTATTGTCCGGGACAATTGCGACATCCTCGTAAAGATCCCGATGCTCGGGAAAATCAATTCGCTGAACGTATCGGTGGCGGGCGCGGTGCTGATGTATGAATCGCTCCGCCAGCGGCAGCAGAAAGGCAAGCCATGAAAAAAGCGGCGGAGAAGGTCTTGTGCTATCATTTTGACGAGGAAACGCTGGAAGCGGTGCGCGCTGTCATGCGGAAGCTCGGCGTCGAGTGCCGCGCGCTGCCGGAGGAAAGCTGGCGGGAAAAAGTCGGATTCCTGTTGGGGATGAAAGGCTTCGCGCCTGCGTCCCGGGACGATGCGCCGGATTTTGATTTCCCGGAGCCGGTCATGGTAATCGATCATATCAAGGGAAAGCGGCTCGATCAGGTGCTGGCGGCGATGAAGTCGGCGGGAGTACCTCCAATCCGCTACAAGGCGGTGGTGACGCCGTTCAATACCTTATGGACGCTTCGGCGTTTATGCGAGACGATGAAGAAGGAACACGCGTATATGACGGAAGGGGCGAAAAACGATGACGGCAAAGCATGACGGGCGCTGGGACAACGAGAATCTGCCCGCGACGACGAAGCAGGAGAAGCTATCCGTGCAGGATGCGCCGGAGGCGGAAGAGGAAGAGGAGTCGTCTTCCGATGAGCGCCGTTGGCGTTGGGCATTGCTTGCGTTGGTGTTTTTTGTCGCGCTGGGCGGCGGTTTCCTCGGCGCGGGATATCTGCACGACAAATCCCAGGAAGCGAAAAATGACAAGATTCAGCAGGAATTGATTTTCGCGAAGCAGGAGGAAAGTCTCCGGAAGCAGGAGGCGGCAATCCGCGCTCAGCGGGAAGCGCTGGAGCGGGAGAAAAAGGCCTTGGAGGCGCGCCAGAGGGAGCTGGAGGCGCAGGCGGACCGGGCGGCGGGACGCAACGAGCAGATCGACGAGGCGGAGCGCAAGAAATCCTCCGTCCGCAAAGTCTGGGAAGAGGTCACGGGCAAGGATCAGGAACGCAAGAAACAGCAGGAGGAAAATGAGTCGATCCAGACCCGTTCCAAGCGGGATGTAGAGGAAATCAACCGTTCCATCGACGAGGCGGCGGAAACGCTCAAGATGCTGAACACGAAACTCGCCGAGCTGGAAGAGATGCGCCAGAAGGC
>CAMVIO010000135.1 GCA_947167555.1 uncultured Selenomonadales bacterium | reverse complement strand
TTCTCGCGCAGCCGCCAAACCCCGCAGGGGCAGACCGCCGCGCAGAGGCCGCAGCCGATGCATTCCGTGCCGTCGGAAACGTATCGCCCTTTCCCGTCTTCGTCGTCGACGCGCCGGATCGCTTTTTCCGGGCAGGAATTGACGCAAATCCGGCAGTCTCGGCACCCCGTTCCGTTCCACACCGGCACGCGCAAGCGGTACAGCCCGCGGCTCACAATCGGAAGCACCGCGAAATCGTCGTTCGCCACATCGCTGAAAATACCGCCCGGCACCCATCTTTCCGAACGGAACGCCGCGAGATCCGGCAGCGGCTCCGGTATTTTTTCCTCAAAGGTGAGCGGGCAGAGCTTCTTCCATTCGTCCCAATCGGAAAGCTCCGAGACGAGCTCCGTCTTCCCGACGGCGGCCAGGAAAGACGCCATGCCCTTTTCCAGGAAAGAAACGTCGTCCGCGTCAAGGCCGGAGCAGCGGATATCCGACGGGCAGTCGTCCGAGATCGGGCCGCGCACATAGACGACGCCGCCCACCATGCCTACGCAGGGCCGCTCGCCAAGCACTGAGACAAAGTCCTCGCTGTCCCATCCGCAGACCACCGCACGGCCGCCGCCCATGAATTCAAAAGAAAAACTGCCGACATTTTTTAAGATCCAAAGTTCCGGCTCTTCATAGAGCGGATCGTGCTTCATGAGCGAGCCGGTGCGCGCCCCGCCGCGCCCGCCGATATAAATCTTGCCGCCGGCCGAGCAATGCCCCGCCGTATCCCCGGCGTCGCCGCGCACGGTAATCGTACCGCCCGCGTTCAGCCAACCCACGTCGGCGGAGGCCGGACCGTCCACGACGATCTCCGTATTGTCGAGGCACATGCAGCCGACGCGCTGGCCGGGGTTTGTCACATGAAACGTCAGCGTCTTCCCCTCCGGGTGCCAAAGCGGTCCGCCGATGTCATGCTGACCCGACGCAGCAATCTCAAACTCCGTCTCGCCATCCTGCACCGCCGCCTCAATCGCAAGCAAGAGATCCTGCGTGGACATGCGTTCATGGTCGACGAGGGTATCTATCTTGAACATAATGCTTCCTCCCTAGCAAACGTACTGTATCCCCAGCTTGTCCGCAATCGCCTTGTCCGTAGAAACCAGCGCGTCGCTCCGGCCTACCGGCAGCGACGAGTTGCCAATCGGCGCCATCAGCTTTTTCATCTCCGCGTCGAAAGCCAGCACATAGTCGACGATTTTCTGCGCGCCCCGATCCACGTCAAGCCGCTTGACGAGACGCGGGTTCTGGGTGCAGATCCCCGTCGGGCACTTGCCCGTGTTGCAGGCGTTACAGCGGCCGTGCTCATTGCCGACGCAGCCGAGAAGCTGCGTCAGGAGCTTTCCGCAGAATACGCCGTTAGCGCCGAGACATATCAGCTTGAACGCGTCGGCGGCCGCGTTTCCCGTCAGCCCGACGCCACCGCCCGCGAAGAGCGGGATCTGCCCCTGCAGGCCGGTCTTTACCGCCGCCAGATAGCAGTCTCGGATTTTCGATACCACGGGATGCCCCATGTGATCGAGCGAAACCTCGTTGGCCGCGCCGGTGCCGCCCTGGATGCCGTCGAGGAAAAAGCCTCCGCAGATCTTGTAGGGATCGCGCAAAAGATTGTTATAGACGGCGACGGAAGTCGAGGACGCCGCGCACTTGATGGCCACCGGCACGCGAAAGCCGAAAGCCGCGTTCATGGAAAGGTGCATTTTCTGCACTGATTCCTCGATGGAATAAAGCCCTTGATGGTTCGGCGGCGAAGAAAGCGTGGCCTTCGGCACGCCGCGAATGGCCCGGATATGAGGCGCGGCCTTTTCCGCGGGCAGAAGGCCGCCGTCACCGGGCTTCGCCCCCTGCCCGATTTTGATCAATATCGCGGCGGGATCTGCCTTCATGCGAGGAAGCGCCTTCACAATACGATTCCAACCGAAATGGCCGGACGCAATCTGGATGATGAAATATTTGAGTTGCTCCGACTCCAGAAGCTTCACCGGCATGCCGCCCTCGCCGGAACTCATGCGGACAGGAAGACCGCACCGTTCGTTCAGGTAAGCCGTCGCCATCGCCACCGCCTCCCAGGCACGGGTGGACAGCGCGCCAATGGACATATCGGCAAAAATCAGCGGATAGATCCAACGCACCGGCGGCGCTTTTTTCGCCATCGTGAGCTTCCCGCCCTCCGCCGTGAAGGGCAGCTCCTGCGCCGACAGCACGCGCCCCAGCGGAGCGCGGATATCGAAGGTGTGTCTCTGCGCGTCAAGGGATGGATCGGTCATCTGTGAAATACGTCCGATAATGATCTTGTCCAGCGTGCGCGGCGCGCTGAGATTCGCGCGTCCGCCGCGCTTGATTGGACCCGCGTCGCGCGACATCACCGCTCGGCGATTGTCCGGGTTCCGCATCGGACGGATCGCGCCGTTCGGACAGACGCGCTCGCACATTCCGCAGCCCCGGCAGGCGTCCGTGAAGTTCGCGACCTGCCGGATCGTCATTCTCCGCACATTTTTCCCATCGGCGGACAGCGCGCTTCCCATCACGGGGCGAATCGCGCCGAAGGTGCAGCTAGCGACGCAACTTCCGCAAAGCGTGCAACGCTCCGGATGATATTCAACAATCCACGGCAAATCGTCGATTGCCACATCCTGCACTCTTACTGCTTCCATCGCTCTACCTCCAAATCGTTGCCGATGACCACGATCTCCCGTTCGCCGGGATAAATGTCCTTCGACGTGTCGCGGTCGGGCAAAATCTCGTTGACGCCGCAGACCTCCGAAGAGATCGCCACCGTCGTTCCGTCGCTGCCTACCACCACCGGCCTCAGTTTCTTCGAGTCGCAGCAGGTCATCATGCGCCCGTCGGGCAGACCCGCGATGATCGTATTCGGCCCGTTGATCTCGAGATGGGAAAGAGACTGGCGAATCGCAAGCAACACGTCCCTATCCTCACGCTTCTCGATCTCCGAGAACGGCAGCGGCGTAATCACGTGCTTGTAATACGGTATCGGCCATTTCAGCTCGTGAAGCACGTAATGCAGCGTGTAAAGGAAATTCTGGGAGTCCGACTCGAAACCGATATACCCGCGGTGCAGCGACTTCTGGAATTCCTTGTTCTTCGTATAAAAAGTGTTCTCGCCGTTGGCGCAGAGCGTATAGCCCTGCAGAAAAAACGGATGCGCCGCGTAGCGGATGATCTCGTAATTCGTGTTCTGGCGGCTCTGCACGATGATATTTTTCGCGACGAGGCAACCGTTGTCGTCCCAAAGATGGAAATAGGTGGCGATATCCATGGGATCGCCGACCTCTTTCAGCATCAGCACGTCCGGCCAAAATGAATAGACATATCCCTGCCCCGTTTCCGTCAGCATTTCCCGGAGCGCGAGACGCGTGTCCAACAAAAGCTCCTCGCGCTCCGACGGATCCGTGACGTTCTCCGGATAGTCGTAGGTCCGGAAAATATAGTAGGGCATCGCCTGGATATTCAGTCCCTTTCGTTTGTCCGGCACGGGCAGCCACTCCGACATTTTCACGAAACGGTGGGCGTCCATATATTCCTCGACGAGATGCCCGCCCTGCTGGGTGCAAGCCATGGACAAGAGCGGCTTATCCTTGTAAAGCCCGAATACTCCGTAAAGATCCTGCATCACCATCGCGAAGCCCGAATTGTCATGCCCCTCCTGCTGCGGCAGCATCAAGCGGAGCGCCGTGGACGGCTGCACGGGCGACTTGCTCTTGACGGCTCCGATCCTGCACATATAAATCCCCCCTGTAAAGATGCAAAAAGCCTCGCAACGCCGGAACAAGAATCGTCCCGGCGCCGCAAGGCTTCTTTGCCGTTTTAGCAATATTTTTTTCAACACGGAGTATAGCACGCAGTCATGCCGTTGTCTACGTGAGAGACAAATGTATTTCTGTATACATGCATGGCAAAGCAGCGAATCCTATTGAATCCTGAAAAACAAATCTGTATTATGGTTGCATATTATCGAATGATGAAATCATCGAAGGAAGGATGGAAAAAGAAGAAATGCAGATTCGAAAATGCCAAGAGGCGGAAATCGTCCCGGTCGGGGCGTTTTACGACGACGTCGTCCTGTGGCTGGACAATCATATCAATTATCCGAAATGGATGTATAAGATTTACCCGTCGGAAAACTGGGCCAGGGAAATGACGGAAGCCGGTGAGCAGTATATCTGTGTGGACGGGAAAAAGATTGTCGGCGCTTTCGTTCTGAACGCCGACCCGCAGGGCAACTACCGGAAGGGCAACTGGTCGCAAGATTTGCCCGACGGCGCCTATATGGTGCTGCACGCTTTGGCGATAGACCCGGAGCTGCAAGGCCGCGGGCTCGGCGCGGAGGTCGTCCGTTTTTGCACGGAAAAAGCAAAGGCGGAGGGTTATAAGGCCCTCCGCCTGGACATCGTTCCCGGCAACATTCCGGCAAAAAAGCTGTACGAAAAAACGGGATTCCGCTACGTCGAAGACGTCGACCTGGACAGGAATATCGCACATATCCCGATGTTCAGCCTGTACGAACTGAACTGGTAGCTTTCCCTCCACATCCCCATATCCGCCGCATTATCCCCCTGCTATTTCAGGTAAAGAGAAACCGCCCAAACAGGGCGGTTTCTCTTTACCTGAAATGCTATGCAGCTTTCTGATCCTTCTTCGTTTTTCCTTTTTTCATCTTTTCCAATGTCTTCCGATATTCGTCGGTATCCGCTTTAATCAGGACAACAAAGGCAAGCGTCGAATACTCGTCCGGCACGGCAACGACTTTTTCAATCGGCGTAGGTTCTACAATCCGATTCGTCATGGGCGGCTGCAAGCGCCCTGCTTTTGAATCCTCATAGCAAACCAACATCCCTGCGAGCGCGTCCTCCGCCATTTCCATCGCCTCGTAAAGCGTTTCTCCCTGCGTTGCCGCGCCCTGAACGTCGGGGAACTCTACACAATAGCCGCCCTCTTTGGCCGCGTAAAAGATTGCCGGGTAAACGTATTTCACAACAATCCCCCCTATTTCCTGATTCCCGCTGCTTTTAATATGCTGTACAACGTCTTCGCCTTGACTTCCTGTGTTTTGTGCCTTGGTACTTGAAAGCGTTCGCCCGTCTTCGGATTGATCCACCATTCGTGATTCGTGCCTTGACTTTCAAATTTGCACCCTGCTTCTTTTATCATCCTGACCACTTCTGCACCTGTCGGCACGGGCAAATACTCCCCTTTGTTTTTATCGTTTCTTTTATGATAGCTCATAACCAAGCAAAAAGCAATTTACTTTTTCCTGCCGCGACCGCCGCGCCGCTTCACATCCTCCTCGATGCGGCTCTTCCAGCCGGCTCCGAGCGCGGTCTTGCAGCACCGCACATGGCTGACCGCTTCGCTCATCACGTCGAAATTGAGCGCCGTGCCTTCCTCGTCGCATTCGTATGTCACGGCGCGGTCGGCGTGGATGCCGATATGCCCTGCCGTTTCGATGGCGTCCATGTTCGCGCCGAGGAACAGGAACTCCCAGCCGTACTTTTCCTTCTGCCGCTCCACCATCTTCTTGACCTTTGCATAGGTGTAACTATGGCTGGCGTTCTCCATGCCGTCGGTGGTGATGATGAACAGCGTCTTTTCCGGCCGGTCCTCATCCCGGGCGTACTTGTGGATGTTCCCGATGTGGTGGATGGCGCCGCCCACGGCGTCGAGCAGAGCCGTGCAGCCGCGCACGAAATACTCCTTCTCGGTCAGCTTCTTCACCTCGTCCAGCGGAACACGGTCGTGGATCACCTCGCAGACGTCGTCGAAAAGCACCGTAGAGACAAGCGCCTCGCCCGGCTCCTCCTTCTGCTTTTTCATCATCGAGTTGAACCCGCCGATGGTGTCCGCCTCCAAGCCTTCCAT
>CAMVIO010000134.1 GCA_947167555.1 uncultured Selenomonadales bacterium | reverse complement strand
TGGCTTCATTGTAATCTCGCCTGGCCACGGAAATTCGGTTCTCCGTGCCGGCGATCTCGCGCATTAGCTCAGTGAAATGGGCGTCTGCTTTCAAATTCGGATAATTTTCCGCCACCGCAATCAGACGGCCTAACGCGCCGGAAAGCTGCTCGTTTGCTGCCGCCATTTCTTCCGGTGTTTTTGCGCTCATGACCCGCGTGCGAGCATCGGTGACTTCTTTTAGAACTTTTTCTTCATATTGCATATAGCCCTTGACCGTGTTGACGAGGTTCGGAATCAGGTCGGCCCGCCTCTGGATTTGGTTCTCCACCTGCCCGTATTGCGCGCCTACGTCGATGTACGCGCTCTTGAGGCCGTTGTAGGTGCTGATGCCCGTGCCGCCGAGCAGCAGGAGCACGCCGAGGATAACGCCGAGAATGTGCATGGTAATCCGTCCTTTCGGTGTATAAATTTCCTGCCATAACAATAACAAAATATCAGTCGATGCGCAAGCCGGAACGAAAAAACCGCTGTCCTTACATGCAGAGAACAGCGGCTTTTTCATTTTTCCTCGTTTGCCACATGGGGGCAGGAATAGCGGACGAAATTCGCTTTTCCTTTTTCCTTGGCGGCGTACAGGGCTTTGTCGGCCAGCGCGTAGAGGGCCGAGAAGCCGCAGTGGGCGTCGTCGATGCCTACGCCTATGCTGCAGGTCAGGTTTTGCGCCTTGCCGATTTTGACGGCGCGAATTTTCTCCAGTATCGTTTGGGCCATTCCGTCGGTTTGCGAAAGGGATTCGTCTTTCGATATTGGCATGAGAGCCATAAATTCGTCGCCGCCGATCCGGCCGATGATGTCGGAGGAGCGGAATGTCCGCGACAAGATGCCGGACAGAGCCTTCAGGACTTCGTCGCCTGTCTGGTGGCCGAAGGTATCGTTGACCTTTTTGAAGTCGTCAAGGTCGATGAGGAAGAGGGCGGAGACTTCGTCGTCCTTTTTCGCGGAAAGCGCTTTGGCTGCCTCGGACTCGAAGGTAACTTTGTTGTAGATTCCCGTCAGGAGGTCATGGCGGCTGCGGTCGGTCACTTCCGAGAATTTTTGCGCGAACCAGTTCACATGCCAGTGGATGAAGACGAACACCGCGACGAGGACCAGCAGCATAGCTGCCACAGTGGTCAGGACATAGTTGCGAAGGGCGGCGCGCAGGCCTTCTGCGGGGGCCGAGGCCATCAGCGCCCCGACCACGGCGTCGTCGCTCTCCTGACGGATCGGTATGACATAGGCTTGGCAGGGCGTTCCGTTGATGACGATATGGCGGCACCAAAGCTGCTTCCCTTCTTCGAGGGTGTGCGTCTGGATGGCTTCGTCCGCCGTCAGCCCGATGCCGCGCTGTCCGTTTTTGTCACGAATGGAGGTCATGGCGACCTGCTTGCCGAAGAAGAAGGTGAAATCCGTCCCGGTTTGTTTTTTCAGGTCATCGACGATGGATGTCTTTCGGGAAATGTTGAGATTCATGCCGCGCCAGACAAAGCCGTCCTCCTGCCTGCGGTAATCCCCGTAGCCTTGGCTGGAATAAAAGGTCAGGGCCGCCAGCGCCGCGGAGCGCAGGTTGCCTTCCTTTTCGTTGTAGAGGTTCGCGCGGAACTGGGTGAGCCCAAGGAACAGGGAGATCGCCGCGAAGAGGAGCAGCGGCAGGCCGTTGAGCAGCAAGAGCTTGGTTCGGAATTTCATAGCTGTTCTTTCGTGATCACGGAAACGCCCGTGTCGGTGACGGCGCCGGTGCCCGTGTACTCTCCTTTCAGGGCGCGAACGGCAAGGATGAGGCCGTCATGCCCCATTTTTTCTGGCTTCTGCTGCATGGTGGCGTAAATGACGCCTTCCTGTATCATGGAAAGGGTGTAGTCCGACGTGTCGAAGCCGATGATGATTTGCTTGGCGCCGGATTCCGCGATTTCCTCGCTGACCGCCCGGGTCATTTGCTCGTTCGCGCCGAAAAAGCCGACGTAGTTCGGGCGAACCCTGACGTTTTCCTTGACATCCTGCCAATCGGACTGCATATAGATGGGCGGCGCCACCGTGTAGGGCGTGTTCTGGAAGGCCGCGCGGAATCCTTTGATGCGCAGGATGGTGTTTTGGGATTGCCGGTTCATGGCCACGATGCCGACCGTGCCAGAGGAAATGCCGGCCTTTTCGAGAGCTTGCTTCATGGTGGCTCCGGCGACGCGCCCCGCCTGTTCGTTGTCCGTCATCAGCGTGGCCACGGCGGCCTCGGTGGCGGCGCTGTCCACGTAGATGAGCTTGACCCCGGCGGTCGTGGCGTTCCTGATGTTTTCGGTCAGTTCCGTCTGGGAGGTGGCGGACAGCAGAATCGCTTGCGCGCCTTCGTTCACGGCCCGGTCGATGCATTTTTGCTGCTCCTCGATGGAGCGGACAGTGGGCGCGTCCCAGTGATAGTCGATACCACCCAGTTCCTCCGCCGCCTCCCGGCATCCAGCGTCGATGTTTTGCCAATAGCTGCTGCCTTGGTCCATGGTGATCAGATAAATTTTGTATTGGGCGCCGGCGCTGGCGGGCCGGACTTTCTCCCGCCGGGTCGAATCCTCCCGCACGATGATGTCGGGTTCCTCGTCCAGCGCGTAATAGCCCAAGCAGGACACAAACACAAGCGTCAAGACCGCGCTGGCAATCCAATAGATTTTCTCCGTTTTCATAGGGGCATCGCTTCTTATCGTGTTATTTCCGTCCAAACTCCGAGCCGTCGAAATCCAATGTGGCGAAGTAGTCGGAGAGAGTTTCGGCGCGGCGGATCATTTGCACGTCGCCGTTTTCTTTCAGCAGGAGTTCCGCGCTGCGAAGCTTGCCGTTGTAGTTGAATCCCATGGCGTGGCCGTGAGCGCCCGCGTCGAAAATCACGAGACGGTCGCCGATCTCGATTTCCGGCAATTTCCGGTCGATGGCGAATTTGTCGTTGTTTTCGCAGAGGGAGCCGGTGACGTCGTAGACGTGATCGCAGAAGGCGTCCTCTTTGCCGACGACAACGATATGATGGTACGCGCCGTACATGGCAGGCCGCATCAGGTTCGCCATACAGGCGTCGAGACCAATGTAATCCTTGTAGGTTTTTTTCTCGTGAATAGCCGTGGCGACGAGCCAGCCGTAAGGGCCGGTGATGGCGCGGCCCAGCTCCATCGCGATGGCGAGGCCGTCGAGGCCCGCGGGCACGATGATTTCCTGATAGGCTTTTTGGATGCCCGCGCCGACAGTTTCCAAATTGACCGGCTCTTCCTCCGGACGATAGGGGATGCCGACGCCGCCGCCGAGATTGACGAATTCTAAGCTGACGCCAAGTTTTTCCTTGATTTCAACGGCAGTGTGGAACATCAGCTTCGCCGTCTCAATGAAAGAATTGGCGTTTAGCTCGTTGGAAATGATCATACAATGCAGGCCGAAACGCTTGACGCCGCGTTCCTTTGCGATTCGATAAGCTTCGATAAGTTGGTCATGTGTCAGGCCATACTTCGCTTCCTCCGGTTGTCCGATGATGTCGTTGCCAGTAACGAGGTTGCCGGGATTGTAGCGGAAAGACAGGCAGTCGGGGAAGCCTGCGCATTTTTCCAGATAGTCGATATGGGTGACGTCGTCGAGGTTGATGATCGCGCCGAGTTCCCGCGCCTTTTGGAATTCGTCGGCGGGGGTGTCGTTCGACGTCAGCATTATTTTCTCGCCCCGGATGCCCGCCATCTCCGCCAAGAGCAGCTCGGCCAGCGAGCTGCAATCCGCCCCCGCGCCTTCCTCGGCGAGGAGCTTCAGGATGTACGGGTTTGGCGTCGCTTTCACCGCGAAATGCTCGCGGAAGGACGGCGCCCAAGAGAACGCCGCGAAGAGCCGCCGCAGATTTTTTCGGATGGCCGCCTCGTCATAAATATGGAACGGCGTCGGATAGCACCGTATGATTTCTTCCAGTTTGTCTTTCGGGATGGGAAATATTTTCTTTGGCATGGTGTGCCTCCTCATCGTGCTATTATGATTTTGGTATGCGTTCCAAAACAAAATTATTATACGCAAAATCCTTTGTATACACAAGCACTTCAGTGTTTTTTTCTGTACAACGCCTAAAGCGAATGGTATAATATATTTAGGAAGGACTATGGAGAGAAATTTTTTGGTTCAGGGAACAGGGAGGTTTTAGCCATGTTTGCGGTGGTCGGGACGATGCGGACGTATTTGCAGCAATTCCAGCTCAAAAAATCCGCGAAGCAGAAGATGAAAACGGGCGAGTCCTTTGACTGGAAGGACGCGAAAACGACTTTTGTGAAAGCGCAGGAGGAGGCGCGAGCCGCCGCGCCGAAAACCATCGTCGAGATGACGCTGGAAAAGTCGAAAAAGAAGGACGACGACCGGACGGTCAAGGCCAAGACGGGGAGCATCAAGCAGAAGCTGAAGCGCGGCAAGAAGCTCTCGGCGGACGAACTGGAATATTTGCGCCAGCATGACGAAAAACTGTACAAAAAAGCCAAGGTCACGATGGAGGAGCGCGAGAAACTGGCACGGGCGCTGAAATCGGCAAAGACGAAAGCCGAGGCGATGCGCGCGGTGGCGATTGCCTACGCGAATGCGGCGGCGGCTTGCTCTGACGCCATCGACAGCGCCAGCGGCGGAGGCGTGTCCGGCGGGGCGGTGTCCGCAGGCGACGCGGGAGCCAGCGCGGAAGGCGCGGCCTCCTTTGACACTGGTGTTTCGATGGATGCGAACGCTTCCGTGGGAGCGGAGGCCGGGGCGGCAACCGCAGACGCGAGCATGGCGGGAGACGCGGCGAATGTGTCCGCTGGCGCGGAAACGGCGGCTTCGCCGGAAAGCACGGCGACGGATGCCACGGACGCGACAAATGCGGAAGCGGACGCAGCAAACGAGGCAAGCGCGGACGGCACGGAAAATGCGAAAAGTGCTGTGGGGACGGGTGCTGACGAAGATGAAAAGGCTGAAAACACTTCGTCCGCTCTCGACCGGATCGACAAAAATGACGGCGGCGAATTCGACGAGCCTTTGATTCTTTTGGTTCTTCGCCATTTGCAGGCGGAGTGGCAGGACTTCATGCACACCAAACAGTACAAGAGCTTGCCGGAAGATGAGACACAGGCGGCGAAACGCCACGACGCGCCGAAAATCCGCCAACGCTCGGAGGCGGTCAAAGCTGTGAGCCTGACGGCGGTGGCGACGGCGTACCAGTCGGCGGAACTCGATAACGCGGCTTCACATATACTTGGTTCAGTGGGCGAAGCAAAATAAGGAAATAGAAGGCAAGGTAATCTGACAGAGGCCGATACGTGAAGAAAATGTCTTTGCTTTTCGGCCTCTTTTTTGTGTTGCTGTTCTGTCTATGGTAAAATACTAAACGAAAAGAAATGAAGAGGACGGTAAATCCATGCGGTTATATATTGCGGAGAAGCCTAGTATGGGCCGGGAAATCGCAAAATGTCTGAAAGGTCCGGCACGAAACGGGAACGGCTTCATTGAGACGGCGGAAGGCGTCGTGACTTGGTGCTTCGGGCATATCCTGCGGCAGGCGGAACCGGAGGAATACGACGCGGCCTATAAGAAATGGACGGAAAGCGCGCTGCCAATAGTACCCGCGACATGGAAACTGATAGTATCCGAGTCTAGCGCGAAACAATTTAGCATTGTGAAAGGTCTGATAGCGAAAGCAGACGAAATCGTCCACGCGGGCGACCCAGACCGTGAAGGGCAGCTCCTTGTCGATGAAGTACTGGATTTTGTCGGCAACAAAAAGCCTGTGCGTCGTCTGCTGTTGAATGCGCTCGATGAAAAAAGCGTCAAGGAGGCGCTGGCCGACCTTCGGGACAATCGCGATTTTGCTCCGCTGAAAATGTCGGCATTGGCTCGCGCCCGCGCGGATTGGCTGATTGGCATGAA
>CAMVIO010000133.1 GCA_947167555.1 uncultured Selenomonadales bacterium | reverse complement strand
AGACAGAGCGGCAATTTTGACACAGATATGCAAAGCGAGAACGTGGCAGCATTAAAAAAGAAAAATTATTTATGCTAAACTTGGACGGAATCAAGCAGTTAGCGGGAGGCACGATTCTGAATAGAAATAAGCACCGACGGGAAAGGTAAGTATAGTATGCGTATCATCATCGGCATTTCCGGCGCCAGCGGCGCCGTTCTTGGACTTGAGCTTTTGAAAGCGCTTCGGGCGGCGGACGTGGAGATGCATCTTGTCGTGACCGGGGCGGCGGCGAAGACGCTTTCCTGCGAGACTTCGCTGGGGCTTTCGGATTTGACGGCTTTGGCGGACGCCTCTTATGACCCGCAGGATATGGCGGCGCGTATTGCCAGCGGGTCTTTTTCTACCGATGGCATGATCGTGATGCCTTGCAGCATGAAAACTTTGGCGGGGATTGTGTCCGGCTATGCGGATAATCTTTTGCTTCGGGCGGCGGACGTCTGCCTGAAGGAAGGGCGGAAGGTCGTGCTCGTGCCTCGGGAGACGCCGCTTTCCCTCGTGCATCTTCGCAACATGAAGGCGGCGGCCGAGGTCGGATGCGCGATCATGCCGCCAATGTTGACCTTTTACGGCGACGCGGATACGGTGGAAAAGCAAATCGCCCATATCGTCAGCAAGGTGTTGGCGCAGTTCGGGATTCTCTATGAGGGCGGCATGCGCTGGAACGGGTGCAAATAAAACGGCGGAGCAACAAAAACGACAGGCGTTTTACGTCTGTCGTTTTTCATCAAAGGCTGCCGCGTGCCAAAAGAAAAAAGCGCGACCAAGGAGCGTTCGGATAAGCTTCCTTATGCCGAACGTTCCCTGCGTCGCAATCTCCTTTCCTGTTCCATGTTCATTTTATCCGCTTCGCCTTTGAACTGTCTGAGAAAATGATTAAACACGCATTAAAAAACCGACGTCGGTATGTAGACGTCGGTTTTTGCTTATGCTGTTTTGTTCACTGCGACAGAAGTTCCTTGACAATCCCGTTGACCAGTTTGCCGTCCGCGCGGCCCTTGACCTTCGGCATGAGCTCTTTCATGACCTTGCCCATGTCCTTCGGTGAGGTTGCGCCGCTGGCGGCGATGGCTCCCTTGACGAGGTTTCGTACTTCGTCTTCCGAAAGCTGCTGCGGCAGATACTCCATCAGGATTGCGATCTCAGCTTCTGCGGCGGCGACCAGGTCGTCGCGCCCGCCTTTCTTGAAATCCTCGATGGAATCGCGGCGCTGCTTGACCTCTTTGCTGATGACGCCAAGCACGTCCTCGTCCTGAAGTTCTTTTTTGCCGTCGATCTCAAGCTGCCGGATGGCGCCTCGCACGAGGCGGATGACGGAAAGCCGCTGCTTGCCCGCGTCCTTCGCCTTCATAGCGTCCTTCATGTCCGCAGTGAGTTTTTCCTTCAGCGTCACATGGAAGACCCCTTATGCCCTGAACTTGCGCTTGCGCGCAGCTTCCGACTTTTTCTTGCGGCGTACGCTCGGTTTCTCGTAGTGCTCGCGTTTGCGGACTTCGGCTAACGTACCGGCTTTTTGCGACATCCGCTTGAAACGGCGGAGCGCGCTGTCAATGCTCTCGTTCTTGCCGACCTTGATCTCGTTTGCCATGGTTATCCCCCCCTCCAAGTATGTTGGGAGTAAAAGTAAAAATTTTCGCAAATTCTCCAAAAGAGAATTATGCTTAAATATTATACACGATATAGCTTGATGCTGTCAATCAAAATTAACCCGGCGGCCATTGCATGGAGCGCCCGCCGAGCAAATGGAAATGCAGGTGCATGACGGTCTGCCCGCCTTCCTCGCCGGCGTTGGTCACGACGCGAAAGCCCTTCGACAGGCCAAGCTCCTTCGCCAGCTTCGGCACAACGTCGCAGAAGATGTGCGCGGCAAGTTCTCTGTCGTCTTTGCCCAGATCTGCGGCGCTGACGACGTGCTTCTTCGGGATGATCAGGACATGCGTCGGCGCTTGCGGCTCCAAATCTTTGAACGCCGCCACCGTATCGTCTTCGTAAACCATCGTCGAGGGAATCTCCCCGGACGCGATCTTGCAAAAAATGCAGTCAGCCATTCGTTTTCCCTCCTTCCGAAGATTCCAAAATCGTAATATATAATTATTTCGTGATAAAACGAAAAGTTCCTGCCCAAATTCAAAAGTTTGCTATAAATCCTAAGTCCTGATTATTTGAGGAAACGCTGACATGAAGAACAAAATGCTAACACATTTCGCCCCAAAATCCGTCTTGATGCAAACGTACAAGGCGCATCGGCGCAATCTCTCCCAGCTTCATGGGCGCGTCGGTGTAGACGCGGAAATAGCCGCCTGTCAGGCCGTCCGATATGCCTTCCGTTTCCGTCTCGAAAAGCACGTCCTCCGTCTTGCCGAGAAATTGCTCGCGGAAGGCTTTTGCCGCTGTTTCCGCCGCTTCCTCCATGCGGCGTACACGCTCTTTTTTTACCGCCGTCGGAAGCTGCCCCTCCATGCGCGCGGCGGGCGTTCCTTCGCGGCGGGAATAGGGAAAGACGTGGACTTTCGCGAAGCCCATCCGCGAAACGAAATCGAGGCTTTCCTCGAACAGCGCGTCCGTTTCCCCCGGAAAGCCAACGATGACGTCGGTGGTGATGGAAACGTCCGGGATATTCCGGCGGACGTTCTCCAGCAGCCGGGCAAATGTCGCTGTATCATAATGGCGGTTCATCGCGTGAAGAATCGCGTCGGAACCGGCTTGAAGCGGCAGGTGCAGATGCTTCGCGAGCCGCGGCTCGTCCCGGAGCAGAGCGAAAAGCTCATCCGACAATTCCACCGATTCCAGCGAGCCGAGCCGGAGCCGCGAAAGGCCGCCCAGCGCCAAAATTTCCCGCGCCGCGTCCGCCAGCGTTACATTTTCCGCAAGATCACGCCCGTAAGCTCCGATATGAATTCCGGTCAATACGATTTCTTTGAATCCCGCGTCGATGAGTTTTTTCGCCTCGCGCCGGACGCTTTCCGGCGGGCGCGAACGGAGAGGGCCTCGCGCGTAAGGGATGATGCAGAACGTGCAGAAATTTTCGCAGCCCTCCTGGATTTTCAAGAAGGCGCGGGTGCGCGTCGGCGCGTCATAGAGGGGGATGTCTTCGAAGGAGTCCGCCGCCATGATGTCGCCGACGTCGAAAATTACGCCGTCTTCCCGTGCCGCCTGCTCGACAAGCTCGACGATGCGCGCCCGATCTCTTGTGCCGACGACGAGGCGCACGCCGTCCAGTTTCGCCAGCTCCTGCGGCGAAAGCTGGGCGTAGCAGCCCGTCGCGACGATGATCGCGTTCTCGTTTTCGCGGCGCGCCCGCCGGATGATCTGGCGCGATTTCTTCTCGCCCAGCGCCGTCACCGAGCAGGTGTTGATCACGCAGACGTCAGCGGCCTTGCCGAAGGGGACGGTCTCGTACCCCGCCCGATGGAAAAGCCCCTCGATGGTCTCCGTTTCGAATTGATTGACCTTGCAGCCCAAGGTCATAAATGATACCGTCGGCAAAGCATCTACCTCGTTTCGTTTCCCAAATCGCCTTTTATATGCTGCACAATCGCCAAAGTCGCGACTGCCGCCGTTTCCGCCCGCAGGATGCGCGGCCCCAGCGTCACCGCAAAAACGCCCGCCGCTTTCGCCTGTTCCGCTTCGGCGGGCGTGAAGCCGCCTTCCGGGCCGATGAGCGCGGTATAAGCGTCCCCGTTTTGTTCCGCCAGCCACGCGCCCAACGTGTTCTTTTCCTCCGCCTCGTAGCAGAAAAACGCCGCGCCGTCCTCGGGCGGCCTTTTTGTCAGCCAATCGCCGAGAGATAAAATCGGCGCCACCGTCAAAAGCGCGGTGCGGCCGCATTGCTTCGCCGCCTCGTCCGCGATCCGCTGCCAGCGCTCGCGGCGCGCTTCGGCCTTTTTTCCGTCGTAGCGCGCGACGCAGTTCTCGCTTTCGATGGGCTGCACTTTAGCCGCGCCCAGCTCTACCGCCTTCTGCACGACGAACTCCATCTTGTCCGATTTCAAAAGGCAGACGGCCAGCGTCAGCCGGATCGGCGACTCGGTGTCCGCTTCGAGACGTTCGACGAGCCGCAGCGTCACCGTGTCGGCGGTAAAGCCCGTGATTTCCATCGAAGCGATTTGACGCTCCGAGTCCACTACTACGCATCGCTCGCCGACGCGCGCCCGCAGCGTGTAGCCGAGATGATGGGCGTCGTTTCCCGAGAGCGTCACCGTATCGGCCAGCTTTCCGGGAATGAAGAGGCGCCTCACGCTTCGCTCCTCCGGCGAATCACCATCGCGTGCCATTCCTTTTCCTCGAAATCCTCGGCGACGAAAAAGCCCGCTGCGTCCGCCGCCTCGCGAACCTCCTGCGCGCGGCTCTCGATGATGCCGCTGGCGAGGAGCGCGCCGCCTTTTTCCAGATGCGCGTCGAGGTCGGGCAGCAGCCGGATCACGAGGTCGGCGATCAGGTTCGCAGTTACCAGTCCCGCCTTGCCTGGAATCGCGGAAAAAAGATCGCTTTCCGCCGTCGATACGACGTCCGCGACGCCGTTCGCCTCGATATTTTCCCGCGCCACGCGCACCGCCGTCGCGTCGTAGTCAACCGCCCGCACCGTTTTCGCGCCGAGCTTTGCCGCCGCGATGGCCAGCACGCCGGAGCCCGTGCCCACGTCAAAGACGGCCATGCCCGGTTTTACGAGCTTCTCCATCGCCCGCAGGCACATCGACGTCGTCGGGTGGGTGCCGGTGCCGAAGGCCGCGCCGGGATCGAGCCGGAGCACGACCTCGCCCGGCTGTGGCTCGTATTCCTCCCAGGAGGGCTGGATCACGACGCGCTCGCCGACCTTGTCCGTGTGGAAATATTTTTTCCAGCTGTTGGCCCAGTCCTCGTCCTGCACCCGCGCTGTGAGAAACTCCGCAGGACTCGTATCGACGCCGCGCACCGCGATTTCGTCGAGTCCGGCGCGCAGTAAGGCGAGCTTTTCGTCCAGCGACGCATCCGCCGCGAAATACGCTTTCACCGTCACTACGGACGTGTCCTTTTGCTCCGGGATGTCTGTGTAATCCCAAAGCCCCGAATGGATGTATTCGTTGATCAGCGCCGGATCCTCGATCACAGTCCCCGACGCGCCCGCTTCCCCGAAAAGCGCGGACACGGCTTCCTGCGCCGCGTGCGAAGTCCGGAAGCTTACCTCGGCCCATTCCATAGAAAAACCTCCCTGCGTAGTTTGTCGTTTATTATACATCTTTTCATACTGATCTTCGACCAAAATTTTAAGCAAATTTTGACCGAAGATACGCCTGCTTTGCAGGCTACAGCCGAGCCTTCAGCTCGTCTGACGTCTCATGCACTCTCTGTAAAGATTTAAAAATCTTAACAGAGAGTAGTATCATACGTTTCCGCGAGAAAAAACGCGCCGCACATCCTGTCTTGATGAGCGGCGCAGTATTATGTTCCTTTGCCTATCCTTTTCACCTTGCTCCCCGGCGGTCGTCGATCAGCGACTTGGTGTCCGGGTCGTAGGTTACGAGCGGGTTGCCGTCTTTGTCCGTGACGCGGATGGGATTCAGCTTGAGCTTCCCGTTGTCGATGGTGAAGGCGTCCGTCGTTGCCACGGTGCCGCCGAAGTCGATCTTCACATCGTAGAAATCAAGCTTCTTGCCGAGATTGTGGAACTGCCCGGAAAGGGACTTGAAGGGCAGCCAGCGGTATCGCCCTTTGCTGGAGACAAAACTGCCGCCGTAAGAGGTGCGGGACACGCTGCCCTTGGACTCGACGCTGATGTCGAGTACGACGAAGCAGCGAAGCCCGGCGTCGGGAAGGGCTTTTTTCGCTCTGAGATTTTCCCCGTGACCGGTGATATAGTAATAGCGCGTGTCGAGATTGTACCAGCCCTCGGCGGCGAGCTTTCCGCCGTAG
>CAMVIO010000132.1 GCA_947167555.1 uncultured Selenomonadales bacterium | reverse complement strand
CCACATTCCTTTCTATTGACATTGGGCAAGGGAATGGGTATCCTGTATTACAGGCTCATCAAAAAGCAACGGGAACGCGCCGTGCGTCAAATGATGGATGGGCTGGGCATATCGGAGGCCGAGGCGCGGGAAACGGTGCGGCGCTCGTTCATCAATCTCGGGCGCAATATATTGGAAATCTTATATATGCCGAATCTCAACCGGGACAATATCCATCAATACATCTCGTTCGAGAATCGGGAATACATCGAGTCCGCGGTGGCGGAAGGCAAGGGCGTCGTGATTTTCACGGCGCATATCGGCACATGGGAATGGCTTTCGGCGGCGTTCCTGCTGACGGGTATCCCGGCGACGGCCATCGCGAAGAAACAGCCGAATGAGCAGTATACGCGCGTGATTGACGACCTTCGCGCGACCATCGGCATGGAAGTCTTCTCCCGGGGCACCAGCGAGCTTTTCGCGGCGGCGCGGGCGCTGAAGGCCGGAAAACTTTTGGGATTCCTCGCCGATCAGGATGCGGGGCCGGGCGGCGCGTTTATCGACTTTTTGGGAAAGACGGCTTCGACGCCGCTGGGGCCGGCGGTGTTCGCGAGAAAGTTCGGGGCGCCGGTGGTGCCGGCTTTCATTCTCCGGCAGCCCGACGGCAAGCATAAAGTCTGGATCGGCGAGCCGATGCACTATGAGGATCATGGCGATACGGACAAAGACCTGTACGATCTTACGGTGAAGACCACGCGAATCCTGGAACGCGTGATCCGGGAGAATCCGATCCAGTGGCTGTGGTTCCAGCATCGTTGGAATACGCCGCCGGAGCAGCAGCATATCAAGCATCATACGGTTAAGTTCATGGAGGAAAAACAGAATGGAGCGTAAAAAGCTCATCGGGTTGGGAGCGGTTATCGCTGTTTTTATAGCCTTTACCGCGTGGACGGTATTTTCCATTCCCGACGCGCCCGTAACGGAACCGGATCCGACGAAGACGCGGCAGATGGAATACGGGGAGAACACCATCCGGGAGGAAATCGGAGGCAAGCTGCTTTGGGAGCTTACGACGTCTTCCTCGTCGATGGATATCAAGACCCAGGCGACGACGTTCAAGGACGCGAAAGGAAAATATTATTTCCCGGATGGAAAAGTGCTTACGCTGACAGCGCCGGAAGGCAGCTACGACAGCAAGACGAAAAACATAAAGCTCAAGGGCGGCGTTACGGCGACGATGACGGACGATACGAAGCTGACAAGCAAGGAACTGGAATGGGTTTCGGGCAAGGATCGCTTGATCGCGACCGGGGAAGCGCGGGTTTCGCAGCCGGGGATGTATTTGGAAGCGGATCGCGTCGAGAGCTGGAACCAGTTTCAGGAATTTCAGGCGACGGGTCATGCGCATCTCGTCAAGGAGCAGGATAAAAAAGGAGCGAAAGCAAAATGAGGATTTTTAGGGCAATCCCGAGTTGGGCGTCGGCACTTGCGGCGGCATGCCTGTTTACCTCTGCAGTTGCTTTAGCGGCCCCGGAGGCCGGGAAAACGGAAAACGAGCAAGTGGCGCAGTCGAAAACAGATGCCGGGAAACCGGAGGCAAAAAAAACGGAGACAGGAAAAACCGGGGCAGGAAAGCAGGGGGCGCCGTCGGAGCTGAATGCGGACAAGGTCGAGTACAATATGAAAACAGGCCAGATGACGGCGGAAGGCAACGTCGTAATCCGCTATGACGGCGGAGTGGCGACGGGAGATTTTGCCACTTACAATACGAAGACCCACCAAGGCAGGATGACGGGCGGTGTTGTCGCGGACAAGGAAGATATGCATTTAGACTGCGACGTTGTGGAAATCCTCTCTCAGACGAAAATGGTTGCCATTGGGAATGTGCACGGCTGGAAGCAGGACAAGCGGGTGGACGGCCCCCGTGTCGAGTATGACAACGGTGAAGGCTATGCCCGTTTGCCGGAGGGAGGCATGCTTTCCTCGGCGGATGGCACTTTCACCGCAGATTATATGGAAGGCTGGACGAAGACGGAACGGGCCAAAGGAGTCGGTAATGCTCATGTGGTCAGCCCGCCGAAGAATTTTGAAGGCGGCGGCGATGAGGCCGAGTATTTCGGGAAGGAAAGTGGCAAGCTCGTGTTGACGGGAAATGCATGGGCAATCCAGGACAACAACATGTTGAAGAGCGGGCGTTTGACAGTATTCCTGCAAGAGCAAGGTAAGACGGAAACGGTGGCAAATGAAAAAAGACAGACAGAACAATAATTTTCGGATGTCGGGCGAAGCACTTTCCACAGGCGTACGTGAAGGGGCGCCTGTATCGGAAAAAGAAAGCGAAGAGCGGAAGAGCGCGTTTTCACCGGAGAGGGCCTTCGCGCAGCGACCGGCGTCGGTCGAGGAAATGACCATCGAGGTCAGGAACCTCGTCAAGACGTTCAAGAAGAGAAACGTCGTGAACGGAGTATCTCTTCATATGAAGACGGGGGAGATCGTCGGGTTGCTCGGGCCGAACGGCGCGGGGAAGACGACGACGTTTTACATGATCATCGGCTTGGAGCACCCAAACGCCGGGCAAGTCTATATTGGAAATCAAGAGGTCAGCGGGTTTCCGATGCATCAACGGGCGGCTATGGGGATCAGCTATCTGGCGCAGGAAGCGTCAATTTTCCGTCGCCTCACGGTAGAAGAAAACCTGATGGCAATCCTTGAGACGACGACACTGTCCCCTGCGGAGCGCAAAGACCGGATGGAGGCGCTTCTGGAGGAATTCCATGTCGAGCATGTCAAGGATCGGCGCGGGACGGAACTTTCCGGCGGCGAGCGCCGCCGGGTTGAGATTGCGCGCTGCCTTGCCATTGAGCCTCGCTTTATTTTGCTGGATGAGCCCTTTGCCGGTGTCGATCCGATTGCCGTCGCCGATATCCAGAGCATTATTGCCTATCTCTGCCAGCGCGGCATCGGTATCCTGATTACTGACCACAATGTGCGGGAGACATTGAATATCGTCGAGCGCGCCTATATCATGAATAACGGCGAGATCCTGATCGAGGGAGATCGGGAGACGGTGGCTAACGACCCGATGGCGAAGAAATTCTATCTGGGCGATAATTTCACACTTTAGGAACTTGCATGCAGGGTTCCATGTAGGAGCAGTTTTTTTATGCGCATTCGTATTTTGGATCGTTATATTTTTCAGGAAGTCGCGATGACCTTCCTGTTCAGTATATGCGCGTTCACGGCCGTCTTTGTCGGGTCGGGGACGCTGTTTCGCATTGCCGAGTACATCACGGATTATGGCGCTTCCCTTGCGTCGGTGGCCAAGATCTTTATCCTGAGCTTGCCGGGCGTTATTGTCTGGACGTTCCCGATGTCAATGCTTTTGGCGACGTTGCTCGCGTTCGGGCGGCTTTCCGGAGGCAGTGAGATCACCGCGATGCAGTCCTGCGGCATCAGCTTCCGGAGGCTTTGCGTGCCCGGGCTCATTCTCGGTTTTGTCATGAGCCTGTTTTCCGTTTGGTTCAATGAATATATCGTGCCATGGTCCAACGCCGCTTACGAGCGGGTGCTCAATTACGAGATCAAGGGCAACACGGCGCCGAAGACCCAGGATCATATCATCATCAAGGACATCAAGTCAGGGCTGATCGAGCGTTTGATCTATGCGCGCCGTTTCAACGGGACGACGCAGCAGATGGAAGGCATCACGATGCAGCTTTTCGAGAAAGGCAAGGTTACTCACGTCGAGAATGCGGCCTATGCCGAATGGAAGGGCGACCGCTGGGTGATGCATCAGGGTATCATTTATGACATCACAAGAGACGAGAGCATTGAGCAGGCGAAACGTCATACCATGCATTTCGACACCCAGACGCTGCCCGTTGAGCAAAGTCCGCGGGAGATAGTCAATTCGCAGAAAAAACCCGAGGCGATGACCATCCGGGAACTGAAGGAGCAAATCCAGATCCTTTCCTCCCAGTACGTCAACACGAGCAAGCTGGAGACGGAAATGTATCAGCGGTTTACCATTCCGTTCGCGAGCTTCGTCTTCGCTATCATCGGGATGCCCCTCGGGCTCCAGCCGAATCGGTCCGGCTCGTCCAGAGGATTTGCGGTCAGCCTTATCATCATCTTCATCTATTATGTGTTGATGGTGCTGACCGGGGCTATCGGGCAGAACGGCGCAATCCCTCTGTGGCTTGCGTTGTGGCTGCCGAATGTCGTCTGCTTTTTGGCGGGGCTTTTCTTCATTCGGCAGGCGTCGAGATAATAAGTGATTTGACAGCCGGAATTTAACGAAAGAAGGCGTGCAGGGGCTTATGTATGGAATCGTTCTGATAGCGGCGCTGATTGTGACGGGCGGCGCGATTGCGGTCATCGGCGACCGTGTCGGTTCAAAGGTCGGTAAAAAGAAACTGTCCCTGTTCGGGCTTCGTCCGCGCCATACGTCGGTAATCGTTACCATCGTGACGGGCGTTCTGATCACGACGCTAACCTTTGCGGTGTTGGCGGCGGCTTCGGAAAACGTGCGGGTCGCGCTTTTCGGCATGGAGAAGCTCAATGAGGAAATGCGCGATACGCAGGCGAAGCTGGACGAAGCCGGACAGAAACTTGCGGTTGCGGATAAAAAACAGCAAGAAGCGGGTGCGGCGCTGAAAAAATCCCAGGGCGAGATTGACGCGCTGCAGAAAGAACAAGCGGCACTCGAAACGCGGACAAAAGAACTTGCCGAGACCAGCGCGCAACTGGAGGCGGCAAAACAGGAACTGACAGAACAGAATTCGTCGCTTGCTTCGCAAAACGGGACATTGGCGGAAGAGAACAAGGAACTGGAGCAGCGGACGGAAGCGCTTCGCGAGGGACTCATGATCATGCGGGAAGGCGATATCGTCTTCCGTGCCGGGGAAGTTCTTGCCAGCGGTGTTGTGCGCAGCGGTCGTTCATTGGATGAGATCCGTTCCGACCTCGGTGCGTTGATCCAGCTCGCGAACGCGGGCGCGGCGGACCGGCTTGACGGCAACAGAGAAGAGAATTATATCTGGATTTACACGCCGGAGTACGAGGAAGCGGCGGAAAAGATTGCGGAGAGCGGCGTGGATACAGTCGTCCGCATTGTTGCGGCGGGGAATCTCGTTCGAGGCGAGCCGGTGCGCACAGGCTTGCAGCTCTTTGTCAACCGTATGATTTATAGGGAAGGTGAATTCATCCTGTCACGTTCCTTTGTTCTTACAAGCGGTCAGACAGCCGAGGCGGAAACGATTGTCATGCGATTCCTGCAGGAGGTCAATGAGGCGGCGAAGGCGAAGGGCATCCTGCCTGACCCGATCCGGGGCAGCGTCGGCGTTATGGGCAGTTCGCAGTTCTACGAGGCGGTGAGTGCTATTATGGCAGGGCACGGGTCCGGAGTTATCAGCGCCTACGCTCAGGAAGACACAGATTCTCTCGGCCCCCTTCGTCTGCGTTTGACGGTGGATATGGAGAACAAGACGGAATGACGTTTGGGAAGCAGGTATGGTGAATGGTGGTCGCTGCGATCGATCCGGGACGCGAGAAGTGCGGTGTCGCTATTGTTGATGAAGACGGGCATGTACTGGATCAAGCCGTCGTCGTTACAGCCCGGCTGGCGGACGAGCTGACGGCGCGCGTTAACAATTTCCGACCGGATCGCATCCTGCTGGGCAACGGGACGACAAGCCATGCCGCAGAAGAAAAAGTCCGCGCGGCGTTTCCCGATTTGCCCGTGAAAATCGTGGACGAATACCGGACCACCGACGACGCGAAGATTGCGTATTGGAAAGCGCATCCGCCGACAGGATGGCGACGGTTCCTTCCGACGAGCATGCAGGTGCCGCCAGTGCCGGTTGATGATTTTGTCGCGGTCATCCTGGCGCAGCGGTATTTGCGAATCGGCAGTAACGGATGAAAGGCGGCAGGAAAATCTGCCGTCTTTTTCGAATAGGGGGAATTGCGGTGAGCGATAATCATATACAGACGCGTCCCGAATGGACGGAATATTTCCTGGAAATTGCGAAAGCGGTCGGACGGCGCTCGACATGTCTCCGCCGTCGGTACGGAGCGATTATCGTCAAGGACAAGATCATCATCAG
>CAMVIO010000131.1 GCA_947167555.1 uncultured Selenomonadales bacterium | reverse complement strand
GCCAGCGCCATGTCCAGCTCCTGCGCGATATAAGCGAGGAATTTTTCCGGCGCCTGCGCGCGGATCTCGTCCTCGGTCAGATGAAACGCCCACTCGATGCCGACGCCGCCGTTCTGGTTGTCGCCGGACATTTCCCAGGACTTGTCGAAGGTCGTATAGAAGGAATTCTCGTCCAATTTCTCCCAGCCCTTCGACGCCTCGGCGAATTTCAGGCAGGATTCGGTGTATTCTTTGATGGTCATGGTGCAGCCTCCTCGACATTTTATGAATTTATTTAGATTCTATTTCATGATTATAGCTGATTATCCGTTTTAATTCAAATTTTTAAGGAAATGCTGATAAAACCATTTCAACAGATATTGGTTAAATGCTTTTTATTTTCATTAAAAATATGGTATGATAGAGTGTAATGTATTTTGCGGCAGAAAGAAAACGGTCGGAGGATTTGCGATGATCGACATGAAAGATGTTTCCAAGGTCTACGAAAACGGGGCTATGGCGCTGGATCATATCAATGTGCATATCGACAAGGGCGAGTTCGTTTTCATCGTCGGCGCCAGCGGTGCGGGGAAATCGACGTTCATTCGGATGCTGTTCCGCGAGGTGTTGCCCTCGTCAGGCTCCCTGATCGTGAACGGGCAGGATGTGGTCCACATGGAGCACGGCGACGTACCGTATCTTAGGCGCGGGCTCGGCGTCATTTTCCAGGATTATCGGCTGCTGCCCGACAAGACGGTGGCGGAGAACGTGGCTTTCGCGATGCAGGTCATCGAGGCGCCCCGCCGCAAGATCCAGCACAGTGTCAACGCGGTGCTGGATATCGTCGGGCTTCGCGACAAGTACAAATGCTTCCCGTCCCAGCTGTCGGGCGGCGAGCAGCAGCGCGTCGCCATCGCCCGGGCCATCGTCAATCATCCGGCGCTGGTCATCGCCGACGAGCCGACGGGCAATCTCGACCCGGATACCTCATGGGATATCATGGACATTTTCAAGCGCATCAACGCCGACGGAACGACCATCGTGATGGCGACCCACGACAAGGGGATCGTGGACTCCATGAAGCGGCGCGTCATCGCCATTGAGGAAGGACATATCGTCCGCGATGAGGCGCAGGGGGTGTACGGCTATGAAAATTAGTACCAGCGAATACATCATCCGCGAGACGGCGGTCTCGTTGAAACGAAACAGCTGGATGTCTTTCGCCTCTGTCGGCACGGTGGCGGTCTCGCTGTTCGTGCTGGGGATGTTCCTGATCCTTGTGCTGAATATGCACCGCATGACGAATTCTTTGGAATCCCAGGTGGAAATCAGCGTTTACGCCAAGGACGAGGTGAACGACAGCGGGCTTCGCACGCTGGAGGAGCGGATCGCCTCTTTGCAGGGCGTCGAATCGGTGAAGTTCATCGATCGCGAGACGGCGATGGAGCGCTTCCGGGAGAGGTTGGGCGACCAGCAGTTCCTGCTGGATTCCCTCGGCGACACGAATCCGCTGCCCAATTCCTTTGAAGTGAAGGTCATCCGTCCCGATATGGTCCGGTCGGCTGCGGAAGCTATCCAGGAATTGCCCGGGGTGGAGACGGCGAAGTACGGGCAGGACGTGGTGGAGCATCTTTTCGATATCACGCGGCTCATCCGTTTGTTCGGCCTTGCGCTGATGTTCGTGCTGGCGCTGGCGACGCTCTTCATCATTTCCAATACGATCCGGTTGACGGTCTTTGCGCGGCGCAAGGAGGTCGCGATCATGAAATATGTCGGCGCGACGGATTGGTTCATCCGTTGGCCGTTCCTTTTGGAGGGCGTCGTGCTCGGCTGCCTCGGCGGCGTAGTGGCGGCGCTTGCGCTCCGCGGCGTCTATCGTATCATCGCGGCGAAGATTTACGATACGCTGGCGTTTTTCCCTCTGATTCCCGAAAATCCCTTCCTGCATTATGTGACCGCCGCGATTCTCATCTGCGGGATGCTGATCGGCGCGCTGGGCAGCACGATTTCGCTGAAGCGGTTCCTGAATGCGTGAGGGCGGGGAGGCCAAGCGATGAAGAATTGGAAAATGCGAGCCGCCGCCGCGTCCCTCGCTTTGATGCTCTGCCTTTCCCCAGCGTCCTACGTGTTGGCGGATGAGACGGAGGACCTGGAGTTGCAGCTTGAGGATCTGCAAAAACAGGCGGAGGAACAGCAGGCGCATACGGATAAGCTGAGCGAGCGTATCGGCACGGTCTCGGAGCAGCTTCGCGAGCTTTCGGCGGACGTGAAGGAAGCCGAGACGGACTACAACGCTATTGCAAAAGAACTCGAAGCGACGGAAATGCGCATCGAGGAGAATCAGGAGCTTTTGGAGGAGACCGAGCGCGAGCTCTCGGATAAGCAATCCCAGCTTCGCGCGCGTATCCGCAACGTCTATATGCACGGGCAGATCAGCTATATCGACGTGCTGTTCGGCGCCAAGGATTTTTCGGATTTCCTGACGCGCATGGACCTTTTCAAGCGGGTCATCGCCAGCGACTATGAGCTGGTGAAGACGGTGATCGCGGCCAAGCGCGTCGTCGAGGAAACCCGCGCCGCGCTGGAGCGGCAGCGCGCCGAGGAGGAACGTCTCACGCGGGACGCGGAAGAAAAACACATGGAACTGCTCCTGAAAAAGCGTGACAAAGACAAGCTGCTCGAAATGATGGAGTATGACCGTGAAGTTTCGCAGCGCGCCTATGAGGAATTGATTGCCGCTTCCGCAGAGGTCGAGCGGTTGATCCAGGCGAGCCGCTATCGTTACCAATTCCCGGGCGGCGGTTCCGGCGCGATGATTTGGCCGATCTACGGCGAGATTACGTCGGAATACGGCTGGCGCACCCATCCGATTTACGGCGACAGCCGTTACCACAGCGGCATGGACATTGCCGGTGATTATGGCGATCCGATTGTCGCGGCGGCGGCGGGTATCGTGACTTATTCGGGCTGGATTTCCGGTTATGGCTACGCGGTCATCATCGACCACGGCGGCGGAATCTCGACGCTGTACGGGCACAACGAGGCGCTGGCGGTGGCTGAGGGCCAGAACGTGTCGCAGGGACAGGTCATCGCGTATTGCGGCTCGACGGGCAACTCCACCGGCCCCCATTGCCATTTCGAGGTGCGCGAGGGCGGCGAACCGGTGGATCCGATGGGGTATCTGTAATCCGTTATTTGGAGGCTTAGGCTTTGATAGGAAAAATCATCAAATGGATTTTCTTTGCGGCGCTGTCCGTGTTTACGGCGATGATCCTGCTGGCGGCTGGCATCGTCTACACGCTCAACCTCGACGATGCGAAGGTTGCGCAGCTCGGACGGTTTTTCGCCACCATGCGTTTCGTTGAGACGCAATATGTGGACGAAGTGGATCCGGCAAAGCTGATTGACGGAGCGATTTCCGGCATGGTGCGTTCGCTCGGCGATCCGCACTCCTCCTATCTCGACCCCGCGACGTACAAAAAACTCAAAGAGCGTTCGGAAGGGACATTTGGCGGGATCGGCGTCGTCATGGGATTTGACGAGGCCGACGTGCGCGTGATTTCCGTCATGGAAGGTACGCCCGGAGAATCTGTAGGGCTCAAGGCGGGCGACCGTATCCTGCGCGTGGACGGCGAAGCGACGAAAGGAATGGAGCCGGAGCTTGTCGCCGCTTCCATCCGGGGAGAAGCGGGGACGGAAGTCGTATTGACGATTGGGCGGACCGGCGAAGCGGACAAGGATTATGCCATCACGCGGGATCATATCCGCGTAAAGACTGTCGCCGGACGGATGATCGACAACGAGCCGGGCGTCGGCTATATCCGTATCGTGCAGTTCAGCGAGAATACGGGCAAGGAATTCAAGGATGCCCTGAAATCGCTGAAGGAGCAAGGGATGCAGGGAGTGATTCTCGATCTTCGCGCGAATCCCGGCGGGCTTCTGACTTCCTGCGTGGAAATCGCGAAAGAAATTGTGCCAGCGGGGTTGATTGTTTCTGTTGTTGAGAGAGACGGTTCGAAAGAGGATTATTATTCGGAACTGGCGGGAGATTTGATGCCGATGACGGTGCTGATTGACAACAACAGCGCCAGCGCATCGGAAATCCTCGCCGGAGCTCTTCACGATACGGGCGCGGCGACGCTCGTCGGCAAAACTTCTTACGGCAAAGGTTCCGTGCAGGTCATCATGCCGATTCCCGGGCAGGAGGATGCGGTGAAGCTGACCATCGCGCGTTATTACACACCAAGCGGTGAAAGTATCCAGGACACTGGAATCCGCCCGGACGTCGAAGTGGACCTTCCCGATAACGCGACGGAGGATACGCAGTTTCTCGCCGCCGTGGCTCAAATCAAGCCGAAACTCGGGCAGCCCACGCCATAGTCTCGTCAATACGCCCGACAATATCTGATTCCCGGCTTGGGAACTGTCCGCAACTAACTTAGGAATATAGCTTGTCTAAATTCCCGTGTGCTTCGTTGTCGTCGGTCGCCATAGCCCCGCTATGACTCCCTCCTCCGCCTCGCACACGAAAATTTATCCTGCGCTCTATTTCCTAAGTTAGTTGCTTCCAGTTCCTTGGGCCGGGAATTTTTTTGTCTTGAATTCCCCATTTTACGCCATCTGCGAATATTGGATATTTTTTCTTCATAAACTCTTTCAATTTGAAACAAAATCGGCTATAATACCCCCAGGGGTATATTTTCGGACGGCGCGAACTCCTTTTCCAGGCGCCGGACACGAAAAAACCGTATGAGCAATGTTACAATCTGGAGGGATCAAGTATGGCAGGAGTAGTTATGGGACGTCGGGAAAGAAAAAAGCTGCAATCGAAACAGACTATCCTTGCGGCGGCTGTGAAGCAGTTCATGGCAAAAGGCGTAAAGGAGACGTCCATCGCCGACATCATGGGAGAAGCTGAACTCGGGGTCGGCACGTTTTACAATTATTTTGAGTCGAAAGAGGCGTTGCTTCTTTGCCTGTTGGAGCAGATCGTCGAGGATACCCGGCGGCTGGCCGACCATCGTATGGCCGAAAGAGTTCCCGCGTCCGAAGTACTGGTGGAGACTCTCCTGTTGACGGCGGAGAAGCTGGACGCGAACAGGTTCGTGCTTCCGCTCTTTTTGAGCGCGGCGGATCGTTCCTCGATGCCGCGCCCGAAGCGCGATCTGATTCCGAAGATGGCGCCGGCTTTCCGTACTGTTTTTTCCGACATCGTGAAATACGGGCAGACGCGCAAGGATTTCCGTGGGGACGTCCCGGCGGAAATCGTCACGGAGCTGTTCCATTCCATCTTCCAGGCGGCGGCCTTCAGCTCGCTGGCCATCCCGTTCACGCACAATGTCAAGATGAAGATCGAGCTCCTGCTCAAGGGATTGGAGCCGAAAAAATAAGCTAAAAAATGAGAAGCGGTTATAATGTCTTTGATGAAATTCATCGAAAGGGCTTTATAACCGCTCTTTTTTTTGTTATGATGAAAAGAATGAATCGCCGTCATTTTTTTCGATCATATTTGCGGGTGCAAAGGAGAAGACTCAATGATCAGCGTCACGAAGCTGCTTTTGGCAAAGGAATATCAGGGGGACGAACTGCGATACCGGAAAGGCGCGGCTACGATGAAGCACGGCGCCGGCGAAGGACACGGCCCTGTCGTGGCCTGGAACATGACGCGCACCTGCAATCTGCATTGCCGCCACTGCTATATGGACGCGGACGCGAAACGGCATACCGGAGAACTGACGACAGCGGAAGTAAAACATTTCATCGACGATCTGGCGGCTTTTCATGTGCCCGCGCTGCTGATGTCCGGCGGCGAGCCTTTGGTGCGGAAAGATTTTTTCGAGCTGGCGGAATACGCTTCAGCGCATGGCGTGAGACCGACGCTTTCGACGAACGGCACCTTGATCGACGAGGACGCTGCGAAAAAAATCAAAGCGGCGGGCGTCGCCTATGTCGGCGTTTCCCTGGACGGGCCGCGGCATATTAACGATGAATTTCGCGGAAAAGAAGGAGCGTATCCATCTCCTCATTGGGGACAGCATCGATGCCGTTCAGCTCCTGCCAGGTGCGATATATCACGATGTTGTTGAAGATGTTCCTTACCCAATCGCCGTGATGCTGGGCAAAGTCGTAGGCTGTCT
>CAMVIO010000130.1 GCA_947167555.1 uncultured Selenomonadales bacterium | reverse complement strand
CGTCGCGCCGACGCCCGTCGAAGTCATCACGAAAAGCGCTTCCTTCGCCGTGCGGTCCGCCTTGATGATCGGATTGTCCTCGCCGCTGCGCATCACGTTCTCGACGGTCAGCAGCAGTTTCCGCCCCAGCGATCCGCCCGGATGGAACACCGCGAAATCCTGCTCGGTGAAATTCCGCGCCGCAAGCAGCGCCATCGCCAGCGCGTCGCCCATCGCCAGTGCCGCCGTGGTGCTGGCCGTCGGCGCGAGCCCCAGCGGGCAGGCTTCCTTTTCAACGCCCGCGTCGATGAAAAAGTCGGCGTTCTTGCCCAGCGTCGAATCCCTGCGCCCGCAGAGCGCGATGATTTTCGCGCCGATACGGCGGATGACCGGCAGGATGTTTATCATCTCGTTCGTCTCGCCGCTGTTGGAAATGGCCAGCACGATATCGTTCTGCGTGACCATGCCGAGATCGCCGTGAAACGCTTCCGCCGGATGCATGAAAAACGAAGGCGTACCGGTGGAAGCGAGGCTCGCCGCGATTTTCTGGCCGATATGGCCGCTCTTGCCGATGCCGCTGACAATCACGCGCCCCTTGCAATCGAGAATTGCCCGCGCCGCCGCTTCAAACTCGTCGTCGATACGGGACAAGAGTTTTTGCAGTGCGTCCGTCTCGATGCGGAGCGTTTCCAAAGCCTTTTCTTTTATCATCAAAAACGCTCCTTAATACAGATGCTTTCTTACAATATTATAAATGGAAAGCGCATCCTTCAGAAGGTCTTCCAGCTTGTCCAGGTAGACCATGTTCGGCCCGTCGGAAAGGGCTTCCTCCGGATTGTCGTGGACCTCCATGAACAGCGCGTCGACGCCGGCGCCTACCGCAGCCCTGGTCAGATACTCGACATACTCGCGGTTGCCCGAGGACGCCGTGCCGAGACCGCCGGGAATCTGCACGCTGTGAGTCGCGTCGAAGACCACCGGGTAGCCGAAGGAGCGCATGATCGGGAACGAGCGCATATCGACGACAAGATTATTGTAACCGAAAGAGGCGCCGCGCTCGGTCAGCATGATATTCGAATTACCGCCCTCGAGGATTTTGTCCACCACATTCCGCATATCTTTCGGCGAGAGGAACTGGCCCTTCTTGACGTTGACGGGCTTGCCTGTCAGCGCCGCCTGATAGACGAGGTCGGTCTGACGGCAAAGGAACGCCGGAATCTGCAAGATATCGACGACCTCGGCGGCGGGCTTTGCCTGTGCCTCGGTGTGGATGTCGGTGATCACCGGGACGTCCAGTTCTTTCTTGATCTGAGCGAGGATTTCCAACCCTTTTTCAAGTCCCGGCCCGCGGAAGCTGTTGAACGCCGAACGATTCGCCTTGTCAAAGGACGCTTTGAAAACGTAAGGGATTCCCAGTCTTTGCGTAATGGCCTTGATTTCCCGCCCGATGTAGAGCGACCGTTCCAGCCCCTCCAGTACGCAAGGCCCCGCAAGCAACGCCAGCGGATTCCCCGCCCCGATCTCAAAGTCCCTGATCTTGACCGTGTTCATGATTTCGCCGCCTCCTCGTTTTCTTTCATCGCCTGATATATCTCATTGACCTTCGCCAAGTCCTCCGGCGTATCCACGCCGACGAACCGGGCGTTTGTCACGATGCATTTGATCTTGTATCCGTTTTCCAGCGCCCGAAGCTGCTCCAGCGACTCCGCCCGTTCCAGCGGCGTCGGCTTCATTTTCGCGTAGGCCAGCAGGAACTCCCGACGGTACGCGTAAATGCCGATGTGTTTGTGTACGGGCGTTCCCGCTTCGTTTCGCGGATATGGGATCAGCGACCGGGAAAAATACAGCGCGTAGCCGTTTTTGTCCATGACGACCTTGACGTTGTTCGGGTTCTTTTGCTCCGCTTCCTCCGTTATCGGCGTCGCCACCGTCGCCATCTGCAATCCGTCATCGCTCTCGAAAGCATGCCCCAGCTCGTCTATCAGCGACGGCTCGATCAACGGCTCGTCGCCCTGCACGTTGATGATCAAATCGACATCGGGATTCGCCGCCGCGACCTCGGCAAGGCGATCGGTGCCTGTCGGATGATCCTTCGCCGTCATCATCGCGCGCCCGCCGTGTGATTCCACCGCCTGCAAAATCCGCTCGTCGTCCGTCGCGACGAGGACGCCGGACAGCGTTCTCGCCTGCGAGGCCCGGTCGTAAACCCGGCAGATCATCGGTTTTCCCGCAATGTCTTTCAGCGGTTTTCCCGGGAGCCGCGTAGAAGCGTACCGAGCAGGTATCACACAAAGGATTTTCATGCCGACAGCCTCTCATTTCTTTTCATTTTATCTTTCAGGCTTTGTTTCATAAGATGGATGAAGTCTTCCTCTCCGTCGCGGAACGTGACTTCGACGCTGACGACGTAAATCGGAATCTTGAAATCGGCCCGCTCGCGCAAGAGTTCCGCGGGCACCTTGACCGCGTCCTTCTCGGTGATCACGATGGCCTCCGCGTCGAGCAGCTGCGCCTGCGCCGCCACGTCCAGCATTTCCTGCACCGTGTAATCGTGATGGTCGGGGAAACGCAGGCTCTCGATGACCACCGCGCCGATATCGGAAAGCGTCTGCTCAAAGGACGCCGGATTGCCGATAGCCGAGACCGCCATGACGCGCTTGCCGCGCATCTCGGCGACGTCGACGCCGGGGCTGGCGATGTTGTTCGCCCATTCCTCGAACCGGATGAAGCCCTTCGGCTGATGGACGCTCTCGACGACGAGCGCATGCCCGTTTTCCTTTTGGATGATGCGATGAATATAATCCCGTGAGGCCTCCGTCGCCTGATCGACCTTCGTCAGCAGGCAGACGTCGGCGCGGTCGATATGGGAAATCGGCTCGCGGAGCGTGCCGCGCGGCAGGATATAGCTGTTGCCGAACACGTTCACGGCGTCGATCAGCAGGATTTCCATATCGCGCTCCAGCATCCAATGCTGGTAGCCGTCGTCGAGGATCGCGACCTCGGCGCCGAAATGCTCGATGGCGTAGCTGCCCGTCTGATAGCGCTCCGGGCCGATCAGGACCGGCACACCGGGCAGATGCTTCGCGAGCATGAAGGCCTCGTCGCCGGCCTCCGTCGCGTTCATGTGCAGCGTCTGGCCGTCGGACACCACGCCCACGTCGCCTTTCCATTTCGCGCGGTAACCGCGGTTCAGGATGACGACGCGATAGCCGAGCCCTTGGATTTCCTTCGCGAGGCGCTGGGCCGTCGGCGTCTTGCCCGTGCCGCCCACCGTGATGTTGCCAAGGCTGATGACATAGCAATCCAGCTTCTTCCGGCGGAATATGCCCAGCTTGTAACCTGCCAGACGCAGATTGACGAGACCGCCGTAAATCAGCGAGAATACATAGAGCACCGCCAGGAACAGCTGCACGACCACACCATGGGCATCCTGACTGTGAATAATCTGGTAGAAGAAAGTCTGGAAGTTCTCGACCTTGTCCGTGGACTTGATCTGACCGCTGGCAAGACGATACTGCTCGACACTGTTCAGGAGTTCATGGAGCAGCACCGCGCTTCGGCGGGCCGCGCCCTTGTTCTCGTTGATGATGGCCAGAGTCTCGCGTTCCATGCGCGCCCGTTCTTCCGGATCCTCAAAGAGGCGAAGCACCGCTTCCGTCAGTTCCGACTCGTTCTGCACCGTGACGACGGCGTTCCGTTTCGTGAACAGCGAATGGATTTCCTTGAAATTGACCATGTTGTAGCCGACGATGATGGCCTTGCCGTGAGCCGCCGGCTCCAGTATATTGTGTCCGCCGTGGGCGATCAGGCTACCGCCGACATAGATGACGTCGCCGATGCTGTACACCTTGCCCAGTTCGCCGATGGTATCCAGCACCACGATATCATGATCTTCCGACGGATGTTCGAGAAGCTCCGTGCGCCGCGCGACGGAAAAACCCGCCCGGCGGCAGATCATCAGCACCTCCCGGGTTCGCAGCAGTTCGCGGGGCGCGATGATCAGTTTCGCATTCGGCGACTTCTCCCGGAAAGCGCGGAATGCTTTCAATACATAGTCTTCTTCGCCGCGGTGGGTACTGCCCGCCAACAGGACGCCGCCGTTATGCGTGAGCCCCATTTCCGCAAGGAGCTGCGCTTTTTCGTCGGCGCCGACGTCTGTATAAGTCTGGTCATATTTCGTATTGCCCGTGACGATGACGAGATTCGGGTCCGCGCCGAGGCGGATGATATATTCGGCGTCGATCGGCGACTGCATCGCGAATTTCTGGATGGTGCCGATCATCTCGTCCTTCAGGCTGTACAGATAACGATACCGCTTGACGCTCTTGTCGCTGATGCGGCCGTTGATCATCATGACCGGGATGCGCATCCGGCGGCATTCCCGCAGGAAGTTCGGCCACAGCTCCGTCTCCACCGGCATGAACACCCGCGGCGTGATCCGGCGCACAACGCTGGCCGCGAGGAACGGCAGATCCAACGGGAAATAAATGATGCTGTCCGCGTCCTTGATAATGCGGTTCGCCATCTCGTAACCGCTGGTCGTCACCACGGAAACGAGGATCGGACTCTTCGGGAATTCATTTCGGAACTCCTTGATCAGCGGGCTGGCCGCCACGATCTCGCCCACGGACGCCGCATGTACCCAGATACAGTTCTTCTTCGCGACTTTTTCCAGCGCGTCCTCGGGAATGAAGCCGAGACTCTGGCGAATGCGCTCGATAAAACCGCGCTCGCGGATTGCCCGCACCAAAAACACAGGGATGATAAGCAATACCACGATAATGGCCGCGATGTTGTATAAAAACTGCATTACGCTTCCCCTTTTTTCCCGTATTGTATATGGTACAAACCGGCGTACAGGCCGCCTGCCGCCAAAAGCTCCTCATGGGTGCCCTGCTCGCGGATCCTGCCGCCATCCAGCACGTAGATCCTGTCGGCCCCGATGATCGTCGAAAGCCGGTGGGCGATCACAAAGGACGTGCGCCCGACCATCAATCGGTCAAGAGCCGCCTGCACGATTTTCTCGCTCTCGGTGTCGAGAGCGCTGGTGGCCTCGTCGAGAATCAGGATGCGCGGGTCTTTCAGGATTGCCCGAGCAATGGCGATGCGCTGCCGTTGACCGCCGGAAAGGTTCGCGCCCCGCTCGCCGATTTCCGTGTCGTAGCCCTCAGGCAAAGCCATGATGAAATCGTGAGCGCCCGCGTCTTTCGCCGCCGCCTCGATTTCTTCGTCCGTGGCGTCGAGCCGTCCGTAGCGGATATTCTCGCGCACCGTCGCCGAGAAAAGCACCGTTTCCTGCGGCACGATGCCGATCTGCGTGCGTAGCGACTCCGTCGTCACATCCCGCACGTCATGGCCGTCTACCGTGATCGATCCGCCCGTCACATCATAGAAACGCGGGATCAAGTTCGCCACCGTGGACTTTCCCGCGCCGGACGGGCCGACAAACGCAATCATCTGTCCCGGCTCCGCCGTGAAGGTCAAATCCGTCAGCGCCGACACATCCTCCCGGTAGCAGAAACTGACGTCCGAAAAGCAGACGCGCCCTTCCACGGGCGGAAGCGTCTTCGCGTCAGGCGCGTTCGCCACTGTCTCTTCCATATCGAGCAGCGCGAACACGCGATCCGCGCCCGCCATTGCTTTCTGTATCTGCGCGTAGATTCTCGACAATCGCTTGACCGGGTTCGCGAGGTTCACCGCGTAGGTCAGGAACGCCACCAGTGTACCCGCCGTAATCACGCCGTCCACGACTTCCTTGCCGCCGAACCAGATAATGACCGTCACAGCAAGCGCCGCGAGGAATTCCACCGTCGGCGTCAGCAGGCTCGAAAGCTGCGCGTCCTTCATTACCGCGCGGAAATTCAGCTCGTTCTGCTCGTGGAAGCGATCGATCTCGAATTCCTCACGCACGAAGGACTTGACCACCCGCTCCGAGGAAATGCTTTCCTGCATCAGCGCCGTGATATCGGACATCCGCTCCTGGATCACCGAGCCCGCCGAGCGAACCTTCTTGCCGAAAATGTCCATCGCCAGCCCGACCAGCGGCACCGTGATCAATGTCAGGATGCTGAGCTTCCAGTCCAGCAGCACCATCATTACCAGCGAGCCGACAAAGATCGCGCTCTCCGTCAGCATCTCGACCATGCGCTCCACCAGCGCGCTTTGCAGCGCCGC
>CAMVIO010000129.1 GCA_947167555.1 uncultured Selenomonadales bacterium | reverse complement strand
GGACTATGAAGTGGAGCTATTCACTGGCGACCAACAACTGCGCGCGTATCAGCCTGTCAAAACAACGCGCGTCCCACGGCGTAGGAAATGAATGAGAAGCAGACACGGATAATCCGCATGAAGTGGTGGCGGGGGCAGATGAGAGTGAAGCACGATAGACGAGAGCCGTGTGAATGAAAAAAGTAGATTGACGCTATTTGAGCAAAGCGCAATCTTCTACCAATAAATATGAGAATCGGAGGGATAGGAAATGATGTTTTATGCGAACTACACAAAATGTGTGCTGAAGACTGTCAAGAATCTCATGTCCCCCCCTAGGGGACGGATTGCAATATACCCATTTGGCGACATAGGAAAGCGCGTCAAAAGCATATTGAACATTTATTTGGGCATACAAGAAGATTTGATTATCGACAATCATCTGGCAAAGGAATATCCGCGTATTAAAAGCCTTGACGCACTTACCGATGCCGATTTGAAAGACGTTACTGTACTCATTGCGAGCGACCGGGTAGAGATGTATGACGAACTGCGTGAACAGCTCTATCAAAAAGTGCCGCGCGAGCAATGCATAGAGTTGTTTCCAAGACCGGTGGAAGTTCCCCAAGCGCCATTATTGAGCGATGTCGCCAATGATATGGCGTTTCATTTGATGCACTTGGCTTCCATGCAAACGGTCGAATACATTACAAAAAATTTGCCGACAACACCGATGTATGCGAATCGGTATGAACTGTTGGAGCATATCTTTTTAGACGATATCGTAAGTGTTGACGGAATGTATTTGGAATTTGGCGTCAGAAGCGGAACGAGCATAAATTTCATCGCGGCGTACAATCAGACGAAAACCATCTATGGTTTTGATAGCTTTGAAGGGCTGCCGGAAGCTTGGAATTTTTATGCGCAAGCTGGAACATTTAGCCTTGGTGGTGTTATGCCAAAATGCAATGCCAATGTACAACTGATAAAAGGCTGGTTCGACAAGACCTTGCCGGAATTTTTGAAACAACATTCGGAAAAGTGCGCTTTTGTCCACATTGACAGCGATATATATTCATCGGCAAAAACTGTGTTTAATGAATTAGGAGACAGGATTGTGCCTGGAACGGTTATCGAGTTTGATGAGTATTTTGATCGGCCCAATTGGCAAAACGGTGAATTCAAAGCGTTCCATGAATTTCGTGATGAACGGGAATTGGGATATGAATATATCGGTTATTGTAACAATGGGCCGCAATGTGCGGTGAAAATCAAAGGAGCATAACTTAAAATGTTGACTGTACTGCGGGAATTTAGAGAGCGTTTGGATCATATAATGCTCAAATGTATGAACCGTCGGATTGCATTATATGGATATGACAGTTACACAGGCAGGTTTTTGAAGTGGTATGCGTTATATTATCATGGCATTGATGTGGACTATCTCATATCCGAGGACATGAGCGTAGGACGTGGATATGATCGGGAAGTTTTTCGCCCCAGCGTGTTTGATTTTGGCTACAAAGACATCAAAAATGCAGTTATTTGGCTCGCTCAACCGTTGACGGAGGAACTGCGGAAGCGGTTGGAAAATTGGGGATACAAAGCCAATGCGACATATTTTGATTTTTATGATGCCGTATATGGATTAAATTCGGCAATGGATGGAAAACGAATTTACGGGGGAGGGATTCAGTTTCTTGCGTGGTTGGAATGGAAATATGGCTGTGACTTCTTAACCACGATTGAAAAAGACCAGTTTAAAGTTGTTGACGAGCATGGGCATAGGTATAGCTGTTCTACGCAAAAAGAAATATTCCCCATGCTTGACCGTTGCCATGTGCATCCGTCGAAAGAAGATGGCATATTTGACTTTGGCTGCGGCAAGGGAGGGGCGATGATTTCGTTTTTGGACTATGGATTCTCAAAAGTCGGCGGTGTGGAATACGAGCCGCAAACTTATGAGATTGCAAAAAAGAATTTTGCGGAACTGGGGATTGTGCCGACGGGTTTGATATGTGGAGATGCGAGAAAAGTTACAGAAACGTTAGATGCATATAATTGGTTTTATTTCTTTTTCCCGTTTGACCGGGAGGTATTTGAGACAGTTATCAATAATATCAAGGATAGTTATGAAAGATGCAAGCGAAAAATGCATATCATATATTTCACGGCAATGGAGTATGACTTTATTGAAAAGACTGGCATATTTCGATTGACCAACCAATTCACCGTCGATTCGCGGCAAAGGGTTGTCGGTATTTTTGAAAGTTTTGAGTAGTATTTGAATTGGAGCATTAAAATGAGTGAGATATTTCGTATGTCGGACGACTGGGGCAAATTACAAGCACAGGATGAAATTGTCATATATGGTGTGGGGAGGATAGGACACAGGGTTATTCCTACGCTGGCGAAAGAATTTCATATTCCATATTTAATTGATAGCAGACCGTTTGAAACAAAAGTGTTCGACTTAGATGTTCTCACTCTAGAAGAGGCAATTTTTCGTTTGCAGGATCGAAAAGCAAAGATTATTGTAACAACCGTCAGAGCTGCATATGAAGAAATTGCTAAAACGCTTAGTGGATTTGGATTTAAAGAGTACGAAGATTTTGTCTGGTTTGAGAGATTTGCCGGAGAATGGAACCTTCGATGGCATAATCGGTGTGTGCTGTCGAAAATCGATACAGTTATCACGTCGCGCTGCACACTTAAATGTCAAAATTGCAATATGTTTATCGGGCATGTGAAAACTCCGCAGGATATGGAGTTCGATTCTTTGAGGCGAAATTTCGACACTTTTTTTGCAAGCGTTGATTTTGTCTATGAATATACTTTGCTAGGAGGAGAACCATTTCTTCATAAAAATTTGATGGAGATTATTGCTTATTTGGGCGAACGTTACGGCGATAGGATAGGACGCATCAATCTCATATCCAATGGGACCGTACTTCCTAATGATAAAATGCTCCAAATGTTGAAGCAGTATCAAGTGACTGTTCATATCAGTGATTATACTTGTTCTTTACATTATGATGATAAACTTAAAAAGGCGGCTGAAACTCTTGAGAAGGCGGGAATTGAATACTATATCATACCGAACAATAATTGGAAGGATGTAGTATATCCAAAATTAACTTACACAGCGGACAATCCGCGCGAACACATGCTGATATGCGGTCACAGCACCCATTCGGTGGATAACGGGCGGCTGTATTGGTGCGACCCGGCGTTTGCAGCGGAATGTTTTACGGGATTCCAGTCGAAAGCAGATGATTCGTTGGATTTGGAAGCAAATCGCAAAAACAATTCTAAATTTGACGCCTCGATTAACATTTTGAAATACCTCTGGGGCGACGTGAATGAGCGAGGCTATATGAGCATTTGTGTAAAATGCGCCGGGACGGGCAAAGATAATAATAACGTTGTAATAGCGGGCATTCAAAAGAAGGGATAGACTGATATGGTGTACAATTTTTCAGCAGGGCCTGCAATGATGCCTCCGGAAGTGCTGAAGGAAGCCCAAAAAGAATTTCTCGATTATCATGGCAGCGGCATGTCGGTTATGGAGTTGAACCACCGATCTGTTTTGTTCAATCAGATTGTTGCAGAAGCAAAAGAAGATTTAAAAGATTTGTTGCATATACCGGATAATTATAAAATCTTATTCTTGCAAGGAGGCGCTTCTCTCCAATTTGCGGCAATTCCAATGAACCTGATGAAAAAGAGAAAAGCGGGCTTCATCATCACAGGTCATTGGGCAAAAAGGGCATTTGAAGAAGCCAGAATGTATGGGGAAGTTGTAGAACTTGCTTCGAGCTCGGATAAAAATTACTCTTATATTCCTGATTGCAAGAATCTGTCCATTTCAGATGATTTTGATTATGTGCATATCTGCGAAAACAATACAATTTATGGAACACAGTACAAAGAATTACCTGAAACAAATGGTGTCGATATTGTGTCGGATATTTTGTCGAAGCCGATTGATGTTTCCCAATATGCGTTACTATTTGCTGGTGCGCAAAAGAATATGGGACCTGCTGGGGTAACGATTGTCATTATACGCAACGATTTAATCAGAGATGACGTTTTAATGGGCACACCTTTTGTCATGCGATACAAAGAACAGGCAGATAACGACAGTAGATTTAATACGCCGTCATGTTATGGACTTTATATGTGCGGAAAGGTGTTTCAATGGTTAAGAAAGCTGGGAGGATTATCAGCAATCAAAGAAATGAATGAGATGAAAGCAAAAATGCTATATGATTATTTAGATAAAAGTCGGTTGTTTCATGGAACTGCTGCAAGAGAATTTCGTTCCATAATGAATGTTACGTTCACAACTGGAAATGATAATTTGGATATGGAGTTCGTTGAGGATTCAAAAAAGCATGGATTTGTCAGTGTTAAAGGACATAGATTCGTGGGCGGACTTAGAGCATCGCTGTATAATGCGATACCAATTGAAAATGTTAAAGCTTTAGTGAACTATATGAAAACGTTTGAAATGTTGCATGGATAGAGTGCAGTATCATGGAGGAATCGCTATATGCTTCGTTTTGTTATTTGGGGAGTCGGTTATCGCGGCAAAATGTTGTTGAAATGCCTCGATAAAAGTCGTGTAAAAGCATTCATTGATAATAAAGAAGAACTTCAGGGGACGGATTTTCAGGGTATTCCTATTATATCGTTTCAGTCATATTTGGATTATTATCGTGATTTTTATATTATTGTCTCGCCGTTTATTCTTTTTTCTAATCGTAGCTTGGTTGATACTATTGTTAAAGCAGGAATAAAACGTTACTTTTTATTACAGCGTTGCCCAATGGAGCTTCCATATTATGAAGGGGAATTACCTTTCAAAGAAATGGTTTCATCTATAGTTAGCATAAAAAAAGATGAAGGGATTTTGCTTGCAGGTGTAAATTTGTTTTCTATTCTTTTATATGAGTTTATGAAGGCTGCTGGATATTATAATACATCGCTATATGATTGTTCAGAACAGTCTTCGATTATTCGGGAAATAAAAAAAGATAAGGATTATTCTTTTGCATCAAATGATGATATTTCTAACTATGATAGAATTATAAAAACGGATAGGTTTTTGGATTGCGCTAATAAACTCAGCGTTTCAAATGGAACATTATTTTATAGATTTCCCTATCTTAAACGATATAGCTATAAGAGTGTTGAGAAATTTCATGATTTACATTTGGGAATGCGTTGCTTTATTGTAGCGACTGGTCCAAGTCTGCAAATTAGTGATTTAAATAAATTGCACGAACAAGGAGAGCTCTCATTAAGTGTGAATAATATTTACAGGTGTTTCGATTTAACGGCTTGGCGTCCTAATTATTTGGCAGTGACAGATACAGCTACGCTTTCTATATATAAGAATGAAATTTTAGAAGCAGAAATAGGTTATAAGTTTTTGGCTGATAGACAATATGAACTTTGGAAAGATATTGATCAATCGAATGTGTTTTTGATTCATAATTTTTATGAATATTATGAGCAGGAGGGACCTGATTTTTCATCAAATATTGGTGAGGGTACTTTCTATGGGGGGTCAGTGGTTTATTTTACACTACAAATTGCTGTATATATGGGGTTTAATGAAATTTATCTTGTAGGTGCGGATTGTAATTATACGGGAGATAATGTTAAGGACCATTTTATTGCTAATTATTGTGATGATTCAATCAGCACTTTTAGTGCCGAGGATATGTTCATCGGATATCGTTCTGCCAAAAAGTATGCCGATGCTCATGGTATTAAAATTTTTAATGCTACACGTGGTGGAAAACTGGAAGTATTTCCACGAGTAGACTTTGATTCTTTGTTTTCCATATGAGGCGTGAAAATGACCAAACTTATTGTTTTTGATATCGACGGCATTCTTACTGATGGAAATATCAGTATCGATGAAAATGGAAATGAGCGCAAAGCTTATAATCTGACAGAAATTGACGCTCTGAACAATCTTCAACGCGATGGGTACAAGCTTGCTGCTATCACCGGCGAGGATAAGCCGATTGTCGATGCGTTTCAAAGACTTGTCCCGTGGGATGCGTTTCTTCGCGGATGCAAGAACAAGGTAACAGGCATTAAGCGGTTGGAGAAGCAGTTTTCCCTTGACGCTTCAGGAATTTGCTATATCGGCGATGGGAAG
>CAMVIO010000128.1 GCA_947167555.1 uncultured Selenomonadales bacterium | reverse complement strand
CTGTACCGTCTCGAGACGTTGCCCGATACGCCTGCGCAGTTCCGAAGCATCGCCTTTGACCGGGTGCTGGACGACGAGATTCTCCATGCCGCGCTGGAGGCCCTGCGGACGAAAAAAGCCCTGCGCTTCCGCTACCGGGAACAGGAACGGCTGGTGTTCCCCCTGCGCGTCGTCACTGACTTCGCCAGCGGCGGGCGTCAATATCTGGAGGCGTGGGAAGAAAACGCGCCCTTCGTTTCCTCGTACCGTCTCGACCGCATCACGGACATGGTCTTGGAGGAAGCCGCGCCGCCCGCCGCGCCGCCAAAGCCGCCCGCCCCGATCCGGCTCGTCGTCCGCTTCCATCTTGGGGACGGCGACCGGGCCGCGCTCCGCGCCCGCATCCTCGAACGCTCGCCCCATATCTCCGTGCTGTCGGAAGAAGACGATTTGCTCACCTGCGCCATCGACGATCCCGAGCCGCTCCGCTTCTTCCCTTGGCTGCGCGGCTTCCTGCCCCGCGCCGAAATCCTCGCCGGGGCGGACGGCCTGCGCAAGCGCATGAAAACAAGCATCAAGGAGGCGCTGGAAAACTATGGCTGCCCTGTTCAATAACGAAAACGCGCTCCTCTTGCGCGCCCTCTGCCGTGTCGTGAGCGACATCTGCCGTGGTGCGCGGCTTTCCGAGCGCGACGTCAAAAAAAGGCTGGGCGAGGCGTTCCCCGGCGAGGACTTCTTTGCCAGCGACGCCGAGCAGGAAATCATCGACGTCCTGTTTCCGTCCCGCGAGGAAGACGGCAGCGTGAAGCCCTTTTACGAAGCCCCCGTGCCGAGCCTTCCCTCCGGCGACGAGCGGCTTTGGCTGAAAACCATGCTGCTGGACGAAAACGTCTCCTTCCTTTTGCCGGACGAACTGCGGGAAAAACTCCTCGCCCGCCTTGCGGACACGCCGGACTTCTCCTTCGCGGGCGTATGGGAAAAACGGCAGGCGAAAGGCGACAATCCTGCCGCCGAGCCGCTGAAAGGGCGGCTCGCCCTGATCTGGAAAGCCCTCCGGGAAAAGAAAAAGCTCCGCTATGTCAATATCGACAAAAGCGGCACCCGCCACGAAAACACCCTCGCCCCCTGCCGCCTCGAATACGACGCCGCCATGAACCGCTTTTTCCTCATCGTATGGGACGAGGCGGAGCATCGCGCCGTCAAGATCAACATCCATCGGCTGGAAACCTTGGAAATCTCGAAAGAAGCCGTGCCCGCCGACACGGAGGAAAAATTCATGAGCTTCCTTTCGGCGCGGAAAAGCGAGGTCACGTTCCGGCTCATCGACAAAAAGGACACCCACGCCTTTGACCGCTGCTATTCCCTTTTCTCCGCTTACGACAAGGAAGCCTGCGCCGAAGAGGAAGACGTATACACCATCAAAGTCTACTTCCAAGACTTTGACCGACGGGAAATCATCGCCCGGCTTCTCTCCCTCGGCCCTGCCGCCGTCGTGCTGGAGTCTGCGGACATCCGGGAGGAAATCATCGCGCGCCTGAAAGAGGCATGGGAGATTTATAGCGAAGAATAAACTGCCGCACAACAAAAATCCCTTGGCGTCACATACGACGTCAAGGGATTTTGTTTTGCGGAAAAATGGGGCGGAAGTATCAATACTTGCGGAAGCGGGTGAAGCGGAACACCGACACCTTGCGCGTTCCGCCGTTTTCGTCCGCCTCCGTTTCGATGACGCGGTCGCTGGACGCGGCAAGCACGACGACGCCCGCCGCCTTCAGCCGCTCCGTCACAGCGAAGGCAAGCGTAAACTCCCCTTGGCAGAGCACGGCGGCGGGCGTTTGCATGAGAATGCGCACACTGCTTCGTTTCCTTTTTATCCATACCCAGAAATTTGCCTCTATGCAAGATAAACTTTAAGGCATCCAATACCATTTGCAGGTATATCAATTTGAAAAGAGTCTTCAACAAGTTTTAACTCTCTTTGATTCCAAATATCATGCACTTTTCTTGCAACACGCCCTTGAAAAAAAACTCGACTGTTAATCTTCTTCCGTTTCCGTTTGTTTGATGTGTTGTATAGCGTCCAGATTATGGCTTCTTCGTTAGAAAACTCATTAACACATATTCCTTTCTTCTCATGAATTCTTAACGGAATACATGTATCGGAGGAGAATTGTTGATTATCCTTATATATATAACGAATTTTTTTGATAAAATTGCAAACTCGTCGGCTAAACCAATTTTCATCACTGCAAGGACCAGAAAGCCAAATCCCTTGGCCATTAAAAAAAACTTTTTTAAGACCGTCTATATCATCTCCAAGAGGTGCATCGCACTTTATAATTACAAATTGTTTAAATGAAGGAAAAGCAAATCTAGTCAGATTGACAAAACCATTTCCATAAGTCAATGATGCATTAAAAAACTTCAAATTGACGTCCGCAGGGAAAAATTCCCCCATCACCGCAAGAGAATCCGTCACTTTTTTTTGCAAACGTTTCAAAAAAGAATTTTCCATCTGCAATTGATTCTGGCTGTCGCCGTGTTCATGTAAAATACTGTCACATGGATATTGATTTCCGCAATTATATTCATCTATATAAATCCCATCAGGATTTAATAACTTGACATTTTGTGCTATTTTTCCAACCAACCATTCGTTCCATTCTGGGATTCCCGGACAAATAGTCCAATATTCATCCCCAGCATAGGAATAGGGAGAGCGACCTTTTTGAATTTGCCATTTTGCACCGTAATTTTTTCCCACTTTCGATTTTCGGTTTACTAGATAACCTTCAAAATATAGCCCAACTTTGATGCCAGAGTTTTGAAGAAAAGCAACTTGCCTTTTAAGTTTCAAACTCTCCCCTAAATAATTCCACGGCTCATAACTTCCTATCCGCCCTTCCTCCGGCGTGCTGCTCCAATCAAAGAACTGTATGTAATCTAGTCCACCAAATTTCTTTATTTCTTCTTTTAATTTTGAAGCGGACCTATATTCCCCTCTTTTTTCATCCCAAATTCCTTCATCATAGTTTTTGTGCAAAAACCATTGCCTGAAAACGAATGATTTTCTCAACCATTCAGGCGTTGCCCGGAAATAATGATTCGTTTTTTTCCACCATATCTGATATAAATTCAGACTATGATGCCAATCGCCGTCGTTGATTTCCAGTAATGCTTTTATTGATATTTCTGTATTTGGCAACAAAGAATAATGATATTTCGTGCATAATTCAAGCCCTGCCGAATTTTTATCAAAAGAATATTGTTTTTCTATGTTTGTTTGATCTAATCCCAGAATTGTCAAGCATCTTCCTTGACAAAATGCGCTCAAAAACTGCATTGGGAAATAAGTGCTGTAATCAATCAAAAAACGATCATTATCTCCAGAAATAAACGGATTTAACGATGGAAAGCAATATTTCATTTCCTTTGAAGGTGCGAGTTGCAATGTTGGAAAATCAACGCAGACTCGCTGTGAATCGTTTGTTCGATTGATTGTGCGCAAAGAAAAAATCAATGCACCATTTTCAACATTAATATCAAGCATAGTGTCTATGCATGAATTATACATTTTGAATATATTCTGCTCGCTTATAATCCAATCCATGTCTGTGAGAGAATCATGGACAGATAAAATCCTGTCATCACTGAATTCAAAACGAACTCCATTCAGTTTGTAAATCCTCTTATTCATGACGTTCCTTTGTCAACACAATATTAACATACGCATTCTTCGTTCGTTTCCCCATATTGTATCTTGCATTTGTTTCTTCTATAAATTTCATATAGGTAGGATATTTTTGGGGATCGACATATGTTACTCGATAGAGTAATTTTGCCCATGCAGTTCGTATACACCATGGCATCCAAAGAAGCGACAACATACTAAGAAAAATGCCGACAATCCGAATAATGAAAAATTTAACATTTTCCATAATGTGTCTTACTCCTCTCCAGTAATTTATTCAAACATGTCATGGCATCTATGTTATTGTTTTTTCTAACTGCATCAATCTTTTGGACTGCTTCGCTCACGTACTTTGAATACGACGTATCATCACATAATATTGCGATTTCTTTTGCAATAGATTCTGCATTATTGAATTCTGCTATTCGTGATGCAAACGGAACTGTTGAAGAGGAAATAGTAGGTGTTCCAAACATCATATGTTCTCCCATCACATAAGAAAACGTTTCAGAGTATGAAACCTGCATGCCAATATCCATATTTCGAAGAAGAGAAAGAAATTTCTCATTCTTACATTGTGGATGAAATATGATATTAAATTTCAAATTTTTACTCAAAGTCCTAATATTTTTGTAAATAGGGTTTCTGCTTTCCTCAAAAAGATGAACCTCGATAGGAATGTTATATTTTGTATTGACGATACTGCAAGCCGTCAGTTGCGTCGTGATGTTCTTAAAAGGCCTATACGCACAAAATAAACCAATTCTCCACACTTTTGATTTCTTTCGATTTTCAATTCTCGCTTTCACGACATCATCAAAAATTCCAGGGAATTGAACATTCAAGGTATTTGGGAAATACAATACTGGAACCTTCGCATAAGATCTGAATCCCTCCACTTCATACAAGCATGGATTGGAAACAGTAAAATTTGGGGAAGAAAATTGCAGGAAACATTGGATTTTATCAAACGCTTCTTCCTCGACCTGCAAAAAAGAAATTGTGGAGTGTATGACAAGGTTGACTTCACACCCTATCGCCAATATATCCTCTAATACAGGTCTCTGAAACGTAGGTGCCTCCAATATAATGACTCTCGCCGTTTTTTCCAGTACACGTCTGTATAAACTCTCATCATCTTCATAATCACAAATACAGTACGAAAAATTCGTTGACTTCAAAAGAGCCGACAAGTGCGAAACCGATACGGTCACTCCATTATCATGTGCGAATTTTTTATATAAGATAAGAAAGTCAAGCATTCTTTCAACCTCCTAAAATTCGTTTTTGTATATAATCTTTCACAATAGGCATTTTATCATCTATCCATCGTTTTGAAATTTCAATGTATTTATCTTTCCCATATAGAGGCAGATAGTAACAACGGAGATAAATGTTATGAAATTGTCCTCCTCCTAGACACTTTGGCTGAGATTCAAAAAAAGGTATATCTAAATTGTTTTCTCGATTATATTTTTCTAACAGTATTTCTGAGGAAATATTGCTGTGCAACAACGGAGTTTCATACTGGATTCCAAAGAATGCATACAATTCTTTGATTTTCTCCACCGCCCACGACTGTTGAAACAAATCAAATCCAGTCAATTCGTTGACACCGTCTGCAGCGTGCATCAAATTGTTTCTTTTACAAAAGATAATGGTGTTTGCATGATGAGATAAGCGGCACGAAGGGCAAAATGTGGATATTTTATATGTTTTATATTTCCATACATCGAGAAAATATTCATCTTGAACCAAATGTCGCAATAAATCATTCGTGTTAATAAAATGATGATTTATCGTACAGCACTCTGCAAAAAAGACTTGAAGCTTTTTTACATTTTTCAGTACCGCTTCTGCCTCCGCTGTCAAATCTGTCTGGAACGTTAGCAAATGCAGGGAATTTACTGCGTTGGCTTCAATCAGGCGAATCGCAGTCAAAGTAGAATCCCTGCCCCCTGTAAATTGCAATGCGCAAGCATCTTGCATTTATATCTTTTCCTCCCGAGGTAAAAATGCCGATGATAAATCAACAACTGCTTTTGTCTACTCTTGGAAGTATACGGTCCGTTATTTTCTCTTGGATGCCACATAGATTCCGAGCAGCTTGACCGCCAAACTGACAACGCCAAAAGCAATCGCTATCGTTGCGAACTTGTCAAACCTTTCATTGCTTTCCTTCACTCTCTGGTCGAATTGTTCTTGCATTTTTTGATTTTTGCTTCAAAGTTCCTTCTGTTTTGCTCTTTCTGCCTCTCAAATTCCCTTCTGTTCTGCTCGCTCCGCTCTTCGAATTCCCGCCTGCTTTGCTCCCTCTGTTCTTCAAACGATTGGGCAACGATTATGCTATCAGTCACATTAACATAACTGTCATTTATCATTAGCGCCGAGGCAAATACTTGTCCGCCCGCAATGAAACAAAGTCCAACGGCTCCAAGAAAAAGAAACTTCGCCTGCATTATGCGAACAATGTCCCATCATCATACTT
>CAMVIO010000127.1 GCA_947167555.1 uncultured Selenomonadales bacterium | reverse complement strand
GAGAACCGAGGCCGTAAATGCACGATACGCTGGCCACCACGATCACGTCCCGCCGCTCGAACAGCGAGCAGGTCGCCGAGTGGCGAAGCTCATCGATCTCGTCGTTGATCGACGCGTCCTTCTCGATATAAGTATCCGTCGAAGCGATATACGCCTCCGGCTGGTAATAATCGTAATAGCTGACAAAATATCCGACGTAATTGTCGGGGAAAAACGTCTTGAACTCACTGGCAAGCTGTGCCGCCAGCGTCTTGTTGTGCGCGATGACCAATGTCGGCTTCTGCACCTTCTCGATGACCTTCGCGATCGTGAAGGTCTTGCCCGTTCCCGTGGCGCCGAGAAGCACCTGCGCCTCCATACCGTTCTCGATTCCCTGCGCCAGGTCCTCGATGGCCTTCGGCTGATCGCCCATCGGCGAAAAAGGCGCGTCCACGCGAAACGGCATTTCCGTATCAAATTTCATCGTATTCAGCTTCGGCACCACAGCCATCTTAGCCACCTCCCAACAATTATTAATTTTAAACAAGCCAAAAAAGGAAAGGACGCAGCTTCATTTTACAGCTTCGTCCCCGAATCCTCCCAACCGTATCACAATTTAAATGGCCCCTTTTGTATGCTTCTCGCCACAGATGATGAAGTATTTGCATGTTGTATGTAATATTTTTCATCTTCCGGCAAATTATCATAATCCAAATACCATGGCAAATGATGGACCATATACTTTCCCGCCATTCGCGCACTGCAATGCAAATTATAATGCCAGTAATTCCGATACAAGGCAAATGTTGTATCGACCGTGGCGAAATACAAGTCTTCTTCCATCGGGTGTAAAAAAAACTGACTCTCCCATTCCCTCGTCGCATCCGCACCGTAATAGGTCAGGTCGTCTGTCTTCAAACCCAGCCCAACTTTTTTCAGAAACGGATACTTTTGCAAGATTTCTAGCATCCTTTGTAAGACATTCGACGGACATTCCTTTACAGGCACTACATCCGGATCCGTATACACATACGGCGTATCTACCTGCATAGTTTCCAATATGCCGGCCTCCCAAAGCGCCCGATGTCCGATATTCCGTCCCAGTCGTATGACGTTGATCTGCGGTACGTTTTGTTCCAGCCGCCTGTAATAATCAAGCAACGGCGGATAAGTGGAATCGTTGTCAAGGATAAAAATCCTCCGATATCCGGCTTGCAAAAGCCAATCCACAAGCTTCTGCAATGTCCCTAACCGGTCCCTTGCGTTGATAAAGATTGGGATGTCCCATATCGAAAGATTGGCCGGGATAGCTAAAGTGTATTCCAACGGGTTCTCGCAAAGTGTTCCTCTTGTAAAGATACCGTTAAATAGCACCGAATTACTTGCGAGTGTCTCCGCCGTCGCGTTATCACCAAGCTTCCTGGATACGAGACCAATGTTGATAATCACTTCGGCAAATGACTTTCGAAGCTCCAGAGCCGAACCATACGCCTCTAATGCCTTATCCCACATCTCTTGCCGAAAGAAAGCATTCCCCAAATGCAGATAGGCAATCTCATCCTCCCTATACATCTCATTCTGAAGGTAGCGTTCAAATAGCTTTTCAGCAAATGAATAATCCTTAATAAGATAAGCAAGCAGTCCTTTATCATAAAGCAAATATGGACAGTTTTTGTCGAAAAGACCATTGGTGCATGTGACCTCATAATGACGAAAGCACCAAACCGCTTTCTTATAATCCCCTACTTGCATAGCATAAAGTGCAGCCAGCCAATAGCAGCTAAGCTCATAATCAAATATCGGCACTGTCACCTTATCAAGAAACAATCTTTGAAATTTTTCTTTCAATATCGGTATAGCGATTCCGTCATCCCAACCATTTTCGCATAAAACGCAAGAACATGAATTATTCCTTCGCAAACAGGATGGATTTTGCCCGTTGCCAATTTCCGTCGAGCTCGTCAGGGACGACATTTCCCCCGCCATATCGATTCAAGCCCCTTTCTTATGCCCCCATCGCCTCCGAGAGCGTCAGCAGCTCTACGATCTTGACTCGCCCGTCGTGCGCGAGGTCGTAGAACTTTCCTTCCGTCGTCTCGACAATCGGCAGGGAATTCGTCCGGCTTTGATCGATGTAAATGATCTTCGCCTTCTCCCCGTTTGTCAACCGCAGCCAGCTTCCTGTCAGCGCGTGGCACATTTTCTTCACGAACAGCACGCCGTACTCCGCGTCGATCTTGTCCTCCATCATGTCGGCGTTCAACCGGTCGAAAATCTCAAACGGCGAAACCTTGTGCGCGTAAGCGCGATTTGCCGCCATCGCGTCGTAAATATCGAGGATTGCCAGGATCTTTCCGAACGGCGAAATGATCTCCTTCTTGATGCCCGACGGGTAGCCGCTGCCGTCGCCCCGCTCATGATGCTGCAGCACGCCCGCCATGATGTCCGCTTCGCCGGAAAGGCCGCACTTCGCAAGAATCTCCGCACTGTAAGCGGAATGATGGCGCACAATCTCCATTTCCGAGGACGTCAGCTTTCCCGGCTTGTTCAGGATATCGTCGGAAATCTTCAATTTCCCCACATCGTGCAGAAGCCCCGCCAATACCAATCGTTCCCTGTGCTCACGCGGCCAATGCAGCCAACGCCCCATTAATCCAGCCAAGATTGCGACATGCAAACTATGGTGAAGCAGATAACTTCCCTCACGGTTCATATTGTGGATTTGTGCGACAGCCCGCGCTCCATCGGAAAGCTTTTCAAGCTGACGGTCGGCAATCAGTTGGCCGATCGCATCCAGATCAAGCCCCCGGTTCACATTGCGCGGATCAAGCAATCTCCGGAGCGTCTCCATGACACTGTCGTAAACCGTCACATATTCAGGATCCAACAAGAGTTCTTTGCTCGGGTCCGGCGGTTTCTGCTCATCGTCCGCCTCCACGTCTGTCTCCTCTGCCCCCACGTGGGATAAATCCTCCACGGAAAGCGCCCCGTGCTGCTCCGCCACGAACACATTGAGCTGCATCTCGTCAAAGAATACGCCCTCCGGCAGAACCCTCTCCATATAGTCCGGATCCTGCAACGAGCCGATGATGAAATCCGTCAGGAGCGTCCCCGCCTCAATCATGAGATTGCCCTCCCGAGAAAGGAGCGGTTGCGTCAGCACCATGCCCGGTTTCAAATCCTTCAGATACATCTGCTTGAACATGCCCTGGCCCCCTTATCGCTGTTCCTGCACGAACCGGATGAACGCCTTCGCGTCCTCCTCCGTCCGAAGACGCGCCGTGTACATGTAGTTCCCCATCTGCGGCTGCATCATCGGCGGCATCGCCTCATGCATCACGATATTGTCCGCATAGCGCGCCATCACTTCGTCATGGGTATGTACATAATCATGGCAGTCGCGCCGTCCTGCGTAGACGCAGAACTGATGATCTCCGCTATCCGGCAACAACCGCGCATCCGCCGTCACCATATCGGCCCAGATCTGATAAACATCCGTCGAATGCGCGAAATTCATCATGTCCGGCGTATAGCCGCCCGCCGGGCGCATATTGACCTCCAGCCCGACAATCGCGCCCTTCTTGCCCAGCCCCTTCTTCGCCTCCGTCAGCCGGAAAAACTCCAGATGCACGAAACGGCTCTTCACGCCGAAAGCCTTCACCGTCTCGCGCCCCGCCTTCCGCAAATCGTCGGGCATATCCGCCGCGACATAATAAGCGAGGTCGGTCTGTTTCAGCACGATATCCATGATCGACGGCGGCCAGGCCGTCATCGACTCGAAAAGCGGCTCCCCCGCCGAACTCACGATAGCGTCGTAGGAATAGATATTTCCGGTGACGAACTCCTCCATCACATACGGCACCGGCGGCTTCTCTTTGAAAAACCATTCCAGCTCCGCGTCCGTATCGAGACGGTAAGTATCGTTGGCGCCGACGCCGATATCCGGCTTCACGATCACCGGATATCCGACCTTCTTCAGGAACGCCTTCGCGTCCTTGATCGTCGGGATCTGCGCCAGCCGCGCCGTCGCGACGCCCGCCTTCTTATAATATGGCTTCATGCTCGACTTGTGCTTCAGCCGCCCGATACCGTCCGCCTGCTCGCCCGTCGTCACATGGAAATCCGTCCGGAGCTGCGCGTCCTGCTCCAGCCAGAACTCGTTGTTTGACTCGATCCAGTCGATCTTCCCGTACTTGAACGTGAAGAACCCGACCGCCCGCAGCATCTGGTCATAATCCTGCATATTCCCGACAAAATAATACTCGGTCAGCGACGCCTTCACATGCTCCTCCAGCGCTTCATAAGGGCAATCCCCGATGCCGAGCACATTCGCGCCATTCCTCTTCAGGCGGTCGCAAAACAGCCAATATGTACGCGGAAAATGCGGAGAGATATAAACGAAATTCATGCGGACGCCCTCCTATTCCTCACCTAAAAGATACGGCAAGAAGTACATGATCTGCTTCTTCCACCACGGCCAATCGTGATCGACATCATAGCCCCAGAAATCCACCCAGGCGTGGATCCCCTTCGCCTCGAAAATATCCCGGAGGCGCGCCGTCGTCACCCTGCCCTCATCTTCCCACTGGCCCTGCCCGATGCAGAGCACCATCTTCTTTTGGTTATACAAATCCACATACGGATGATCCGCCGGAAGCCCCGCGAGAAAATCCACCGGCGAATTCCAGTACAGCGTCTCGTTCATCCAGCCGTCGAAAAACATCCTCGCATCATAAACGCCGGACATCGCCAGCACCCCGGAGAACAGCTCCGGACGCCGGAAAAACGTGATCACCGAATGGGTCGCCCCCATGCTGCACCCCGTCGCAATCGGAAGCGCGCCGCCCGACTCCGAGCGGATGAACGTCAGAACCTCCTCGATGATATAGTCGTAATACGATTCCTGCCGCGCCGCGCGCCAGCCCTTATCGCCCCAGACGTTCGACCAGGACTCCGCGTCCACCGTATCGACGCAGAAAAGGCGGATACGCCCGCTCTCGATTGGCTCCGCCAACGTATCGATCATGCCGAAATTCTCGAAATTGTCGCACATGGAATCCTGCGTCGGAAATACCAGTACCGGCGTCCCACCATGCCCGTACATACGAATGTTCATATATTTGCCGAGCCGTTCGCTGTGCCAACCCGTATCTTTTCGCTCCATCCATCTCACCTCACACGACATAATCCATATTTAGTTTATATTCTCCGTCCCTTGCAAAAATCCTTTTTTACACAAACAAAAAGCTCGGCGTCCGAAACGGAACACGCCGAGCGTTATTCTTGGTGGAGATGAGGAGAATCGAACTCCTGTCCGAAAGCATTGTTTCACAGGCTTCTCCGAGCGAAGCTCACGATTTGCTTTAAGAACTCAGGCGCCCATGAGCGGGCTCAAAAGCTCCGATCCCTCAAAAATGTCCCGGAAGATTAAAGGGAAGCCGTCCCCCGGTATCCCGCAGCTTGCCTCTTTCCCGCCCGTGCGGGAGCAGATGGGAAGAGGTTGGCGTTAAGCCGCCAAAGCGTAGTCTTCGTTTGCTTTTATATTTAATAAAAGTTTCACCTTACTGACGGGATGGTGACCCCCCGGCTCGCTACCCATGCACCAACTGCCCCCGTCGAGACCATTACATCCCCGTAGGTTGTAGTGCTATGTATAGTCATAATACTAAATTATAGAGTTTTCGTCAAGAGATGATCCCATATTATCCAACAGCTGAAACTCACGCCTGCACTTTCGGTACGAACTCAATCTTCAGTGACATATCGAGACCCGCCGCCAATTTCTTCAGCATATTCAGGGACGGGTTGCGATTGCCATTTTCCAGCTTGCTGATGTCAGCTTGGTTGATCCCTGTCCGTGTCGCAAGCTCCTTCTGCGTGATATGTTTAGATTGCCGTGCCTCAACAATAGCACGAATAATATCCATCTCCGGCTGAATAGCCTCATATTCGCGACGAAAACCTTCATCTTTCAGTCGTTTATTCAGAGAATCACGAAATGTCCTCATGGCTTTCTCTCCTGCCTCGTCAAATAGATTGTTCGGTATTGTTTCGCCTTCGCGATCTCATTAGGCGGTGTTTTCTGCGTCTTCTTCATAAATCCATTCGTCAGAATAATGTTCTTCCCTACGAAGAAAAAATATAAGATACGCGTGATATTGCCGCCAAATTTGATACGAAGCTCAAAAATGCCGTCTTCCAATTGTTCACTGTATGGCATCCGAAGTTCA
>CAMVIO010000126.1 GCA_947167555.1 uncultured Selenomonadales bacterium | reverse complement strand
AAATTTTACCGCTTTGCCGCTTTGATTTTGCTTTCGGTGCCCGCCAGCAGCCTTTGGATGTTTTCCTTGTGACGATAAATGACGAAGAACGCCGCGAGGCAACCGAAACCAATCGTCTCGCACGGTTCGCCGAAGAGCCAGGCGAAAACCGGGACCAGCGCCGCACCGACAATCGAGCCGAGCGACACATAGCCCGTAATCTTGACGATGACGAACCAAACCGCGAAAATCAGGAGAGCGGGAATCGGCATCAGAGACAGGATTACGCCCAACCCAGTGGCGACGCCTTTTCCTCCTTTGAACTGCAAAAAGAACGACCACGAATGACCGACAATCGCGAATACGCCGCCGAGTACCAGCGCAAGCGGCGTACCGGAAAGCGAACCGCCGACCCAGACGCCGAAAACGCCCTTCAACAGATCGCAGAGGAAGATCAGGATTCCCGCCTGCTTCCCGATGGTGCGCCAGGCGTTCGTCGCGCCGATATTATGGCTGCCATGCTCACGCAGGTCAATGTTCCAGATGCCTTTTCCGAGAATAAGCCCGCTGGGAATCGAGCCGACGAGATAGCTCGCGACACATGCGAAGAAAATCTCCATCATCTCAATCGTCCTCCTTCTCGTTGCGCCCGCGTACAATCAAACGGAGCGGAGCACCCTCGAAGCCGAAGGTCTCGCGCAGCTTGTTTTCCAGGAATCGCAAATACGAAAAATGCATCAGCTCCGGATCGTTGACGAACACGACGAATTTCGGCGGTTCGATGGCCGCCTGCGTGATAAAGAAAATCTTCAGCGGCTTGCCCTTGTGCGCGGGCGGCGGGTTCACCGAAAGCGCGTCGCGCAAGAGCTCGTTCAGCACGCTGGTCTGCACGCGCATCGACTGCTGGTCGGCGACGTATTTGACAAGCTCCGTCACACGATTCACGCGCTGGCCCGTCAGCGCGGAGATATACATCACCGGCGCATACTGCGCGAAAGGCAGCTTTTCCCGCACGTCCTCCGTAAAGCGGAGCGTAGATTTCTCGTCTTTCCCCTCGTAGATATCCCATTTGTTGACGACGAGGATCAGCCCCTTGCCCGCCTCATGGGCATAACCGACAATCCGCGCGTCCTGATCGGTGATGCCCTCCGGCGCAGAAATCACAGCCAATACCACATTCGCCCTATCGATAGCGCGCAGCGAGCGCAAGACGCTGTAATGCTCGACAGCTTCCTCGATCCTCGCTTTTCGCCGCATGCCCGCCGTGTCAATCAGCGTGAACTTCGTCCCGTCCTTCGTGAAATGCGTGTCGATGGCGTCACGTGTCGTGCCGGGAACATCGCTGACAATGACGCGCTCCTCGCCGAGGATCTTATTGACCAGCGAAGATTTGCCGACATTCGGCCTGCCGATGACGGCAATCCTTATCTCATCCGTATCGGCGTCCTCGCCCGCATCGTCGGGAAAGTTCTCCGTCACCGCATCGAGAAGGTCGCCGAGATTCAGCGAATTCGACGCGGCAATGGGAATCGGGTCGCCGAGCCCCAGATTGTAGAATTCATAGACGTCGGCTTCCTGCTTCGGGCTGTCGATCTTGTTGACCGCCAACACCACGGGCTTTTTCGCCGTGCGAAGCATCCGCGCGACTTCCTCGTCCGTCGAAGTCACCCCAGCGCGCCCGTCCGTAACGAACACGATCACATCGGCCTCGTCGACGGCGATTCGCGCCTGCTCACGGATCGGCGTCAGAAACGTCTCGTCCTCGAACTCGATGCCGCCCGTGTCCACCATCGTAAACGCGCGTCCCAGCCACTCCGCGTCCGCGTATATGCGATCCCGAGTCACTCCCGGCATATCGTCCACGATGGAAATACGCCGCTTCCCGATCTGATTGAACAGCGTCGATTTCCCGACATTCGGTCGTCCCACGATAGCCACAATCGGCTTGCTCATCTTCAGTTTCCTCCCAATTTCGTATACGCTGCGTTGGACTGCCACATATAGGCGCGTTCGCCCGTCGTGTCCTGCGGCGCGTCATGCCAATGCGCGAGCAGGCGGTACAGCTCGCCTCCTGTCAGCGCCGACCGCACCTCGCAATCGCAAAATTTGGACAGCGCGGCCAGCGCCATATCGTCAAGGAAGACGTCCTCGCCTGCCCGGAACGCGCATTTCGGCACGATGACCGCATCGAAGGGCGTTTCCCTGGACAATGCCGCCACGATATCCGCGCCCGTCAAAAGCCCCGACACCGTCACGGACGATCCGAACCAAAAATTTTCCACCGGACGAAGGCGCACAATGAGATTCCTGACAGAAAGCGTGTCGAACAGCTCTTGAAAAATCGGCGCGATGGATATGCCGCAAACGACCTCGACGGAAAACGGCTCGTCATACCCCGCCGCTTCGTCTTCGGCCTCAGCCTCCCGCCATTCCGATATGAAACTCCGCGCCAGCCCGATGCCGTTGTCAAGCTGAGGAAAGCCGTCGTATTCCTCCTCTTCCGGAAGCGGCAATCCCGCCATCAAATAAAACTCGTCGGCAAGATAAACGAAACTTTCCCCGCTCTCGGCACGGGACTTTTTTTGCCATTCTCCGACCTGCTCGATTACTCGCGCCGCGCCCTCCTTATCGAAAGGCTTCAGCGGATAGCAGCCCTCACGGAACCGCGTCAGCCCCACGGGCACGATTGCCAAAGAAAGCGCGTGAGGGCGGCGTGCCATCATGTCCTCGATGGTCTTGTCCAAAATGTCGCCGTCGTTCAAGCCCGGACAAAGCACAATCTGCGCGTGATACTCCGTTCCCGCTTCGTCCAGCTTGTCGAACTGCCCCATAAGCTCCGCCGCCCGCGGCGTACCGAGCATTTTCGCGCGAAGCTCCATATCCGTCGTATGCACTGACACGAAAAGCGGCGACAGATGATAAGCGGCGATGCGCTGAAAATCGCGCTCGCCCATATTCGTCATAGTGATGAAATTTCCGTACAAAAAAGACAGGCGGTAATCGTCGTCCTTCACATAGAGGCTTTCCCGCATATCGGGCGCGACCTGATCGACAAAGCAGAACAGGCAGTGATTCGCGCAGCTCCGTATGCCGTCGAACACCGCCGACGTAAACTCCGCCCCCAACTCTTCGTCGACGTCTTTGTCGAAGGAAAGCATCTCCCGCTCCCCGTCCGCGTGCTCGACGAGCATATCGATATCCTCCTCCGCCATCGCGAAGGAAAGGTCGATAATGTCCCGAAGCGGCTGGTCGTTCACGGAAACGATCTTGTCCCCCGGCAACAGGCCAAGCTCCTCGGCAAGACTGCCTCTCGATACGCGGAGCACCGTTCCATATCCCATATCGTTATCCTTCCGCCCGCTCGCGCTCTCCTTTCAGCACCCACGTCTGCGGCTGCGTGATTCTGATTTGCGCGAGTTCTCCAACGCCTTCTCCCTTTTGATGCGGCCAAAGCACAATCTTTCCCGTCCGCGTCCGTCCCGTCCAGATGGTCGCGTCCGTCCGGCTCGGCCCCTCAATCAGGACCTCCTGCACCGTGCCGTCAAGCTTCTGATTTTGTTCGAGACTGATTTGGTTTTGCAGCGCCATCAGCCGCTCCAGCCGCTCGTGCTTGACCTCGTCCGGCACCTGCCCGTCCAGCTTCGCCGCCGGCGTTCCCGACCTCGGCGAATAAAGGAATGTATAGGCCGCGTCGTATCGAATCTCCCTCAGGAAATCGAGAAGCGACTCAAAATCCTCGTCGGTCTCGCCGGGGAAACCGACGATCAAATCGGTGGTCAGGCTCGCCCCCGGCACATTCTCACGAATGGAACGGACAAGCGCCTTGTATCTTTCCGTCGTATAGTTGCGGTTCATCGCCTTCAATATCGAATCGCTGCCATGCTGCACCGGCAGATGGAAATGCTCACAGATATGCTGTCCATCCCGCACCGCCGCGATCAAACGCGGGGACAAATCCTTCGGGTGCGAGGTCATGAAGCGCACACGCTCGATTCCATCCACCTTGTCCGCCATCTGCAAAAGCTCGGCAAAATCCGCCAGCTTGTGATCTTTTCCATAGGAATTGACATTCTGCCCGAGCAGTGTGATTTCTTTGAACCCCTTCGCCGTCGCATCCTCAATCTCACGCAGGATATCCTCCGGCAATCGGCTCCGCTCCCGCCCCCGCACATAAGGAACGATGCAATAAGTGCAGAAATTGTCGCAGCCGTACATGATCGGCACCCAAGCCGAGACGGTTCCCTGTCTCGCGGGCGTCCCGTCCTCCGGCAGAGTCCCGCTTTCCGCCACATCGACAATATGGCCTTTATATCCGTCACGCTCCGCCAGAAGCTCTTCGACGACACGTCGAAGCTCGCCGATCCGTCCCGTCCCAAGCACGAAATCAATATGCGGCGCACGGCGGATCAGCGCTTCGCTTTCCTTCTGCGCCATGCAGCCCGTCACACCGAAAAGAAGCGACGGCTTTTCGCGCTTCAGCCGCTTGATCTCGCCGATCTTTCCGTAGGCTTTGTCCTCGGCCGTCTCCCGCACGCAGCAGGTGTGCATCAGAATAAGGTCTGCCTTCTCCGCGTCCTCGGTACTTTCAAAACCAATCTCCCGAAGCTGCCCCTCCATACGCTCCGCTTCGGCAAAATTCATCTGGCAGCCGTAGACAAACATCTTGACCAGCCGCTTGTTTTGCGTCATTGACTCAACATCCTATCTTCCCGCTTTATTTCAATGATTTTTCCCCAGCACGGCTTCCCGACTCTCCCGCCCCGCAACTTCATTGTAAAGCGCGGCGAGGATTGGCGTCATGGTGTCTGTGTTCGTCGTGAAGCCTTGCAGCACGAGGGGATTTCCCTTTGTGTCGTAAAGCGCTTCCTCCAGCGAGATCTTGTACCCGACGCGCTTGTTTTTCAGACGCTCGCTGGCGTATTTCTGGATCAGCACATAGCGGCAGCCCATGTCCTTCGCCTGCCGGATTGCTTCCGCCACCTTGTTTTCACCGGGGAGCGCGGAAAACGAAGTGCGCGCCGCCGTCAGGCTGTCCGTTTCCCTGCGCAGGATATCGAAGACCGCCAACCGCATATAGGGAAGATCGTCAATGATAGCGTCGTCCAATGTATAATCCGCGAAAAGAAGAACGCGCGCCGCCCCGCCATCCTCGTCAAGAGACGCACGGGAACGCACCGCATCGCCCTCGTAAGGTACGCCGTCCTCCTGAAAGCGCTCTGCTTCGCGTCGTTTCTCCGTTACAAAGTCAAAAAAACGGCGAAGCGCCACGTCCGTATAACCTGTCATATCGTGCTGGAAGCGCTCGGACCCGCGCGGCCTGTGCCAACGCTGCAAGCTGCCGAACTGCGCATAGCTGGTATCAACAGACTGAAGGACGGCGTGAATCGGGTCGCCCGTCATCGCGATGCGCATAAGCGGCATATCGCTGTACGCGTCCGCGAAGGCACGGTTCCCGACAGCGGGCGCGCCAAAAGTCACAACGTCGAGCTGCTCCGTCGGAACGCCCATGTCCATCAATCGGGCCGCAAAAAGCACCGCCACGGCCCCGCCCAGACTGTGCCCGGTAATGCAAAGCCTCGCGTCCGGCTCGTTTGCCAGAAGCTCCACAATCTCCTCGCCGAAGGTCTTCCCGCCTTCATGGGACGAAAAAAACGCCGTCTGCGTATAGTTTGCGAAACCGCCATGTACCAACGGTTCCGTATGGTTCATCGTCGAACGCTTCATTTCCTTTTGGAATTCGTCGGGCGTGTGTCCCGCGAAAGGCACCTTGTGCATCGAGAGGTCGGCCTTCACGTCCTTCAGGTCGCTCGTTCCCGTCACCGAGATCAGATAGCGTGCGCCGCGACCGAACAGCATCTGGTCGTTTTTCATGAAATAATATTTTGCTGCAATCTTTTCCGTATCCTCGCGGTACGGCTGAAGCACCCAACCGTTGTCCGCCAGCGAAGCCCGCGCGACGAGCCCGATGCGGTCGCTGTAGCTTGCTAAAGAAATCAGCGAACAAAGATATTCCAGCGGCGGGTGGGAAACCGCAGTTTCCTCAAAGGTCGCCGACTCGCCCCCCGCGTATCCCCCCATATCCGCCGCCTGCGCCCCGACAGGCGCAAGGACCAGGGCAATCGCCAGGACCGCACCGAACGTGAACCGACAGAAAACAGAATAAAAATTATGAGCCATACTGCCCAACCTTTCCCAATCCTTTCTTTTTGCACATTCTCACATATTCAGTATCTATATATTGTATCACACTTCGCCATATCATAAAACACT
>CAMVIO010000125.1 GCA_947167555.1 uncultured Selenomonadales bacterium | reverse complement strand
AACACCGCCTTTTCTTTCATGATGGCGACGCCTCGGGGGTCGGCGCCGACAGACATAAGCGCCTGCTCCGCCGCCCGCAGATCCGGCAGTTCCAGTTTCTCCAATTCCATCTGCATTTCTCCTTGCATTTCCTTGGCAATCATTATATCATATCTTTAAGAAACAATGAAACCGACAGCTTTCAAAAGGGGGCTTGCGCCATGGGCGACGTCGCTCTGCTTATCCTGATATGCGCGATGGGCGCGTACGCTTTTCACGACGACCTTTTTACATGAAGGAAAGCATGAAGAAAATGAACAAAAATGCAGACACTTCCACGTTCCTGTGTTATAATCCAAATAGATTATTGCCGTACTATTGAGAGCAGTCAATAAATTTACGGAGGCGATCGTCATGAGAAATCCGCGTGCCTACATGCGGCTTGTTCTCGTCACGGTCGCCCTGTTTGCTTTTTGCGCTTTTTTTGCGCCCGCCGCCGAAGCGGGCGTATTTCACGACTGGAAGTACCGCGAAGGTGACTCCCCGCGCACGGCCTTCGGCGATTTTACATGGCTCCAGAAAACCGACGAGGATGAGCAGACCTGGATGCCCTACGACGGGGAAAAGGAAGCACCGCCCGTCTCCGGAAAATCAAATTATGTCTGGCTTCGCATGCGGCTTGATCCCACCTCCCCGGACATCAACACGCTTTTTTTCGTCACCATCAACCAATCCTTCCGTGTCTGGCAAGACGACAAACTCATCTATCAATACGGAACGCTTGCGCACCAGCAAATCGGTTACGGCTGGCGCTGGCATCTCGTCACGCTTCCGGCCGACCAGCGAAGAGACAGGCACACGATTACCTTCCAGATGTATTCCGAATCCCCGGTCAGCTTGGGGCGTCTTATGGGCATGTCCATCGGCTCGAATGCCGACCAAGTGCGGCGTCTCTTCCTCTTTGACTTTCCGTATTTCATCAATCTGCCCATCACCTTTATGCTCATGGTAATCGTCTGCATCTATTACATGAACCAAACGGAACTGCGCCGCCTGTACCGCAGCAGCTTCCTTTTCCTGGTCGTCTTCGCGGCATGGATGTTCAGCGCGAGCAACTGCACCGTGTTTCTCTGGGACGCGCCCGGATTTTGGTGGCGCGTATTGCTCGCCATGCTCTACTTGATGCCCATCAGCGGCTCGGAAATTGTCCTGGAAATTGTGGACAGGAAATTCCGCCCTGTCGTGAAAAAAACTCTTTACGCTTACTGCACAATAGCTGTCATCGCCATCGCGCTGGAGCTCGCGGTCTTCTCCGATGTCGAGCTTCCGCTTCCGCAATCCTTCTCGAACCAGAACGGCTTCATGGCCATGATTCCCGTCCTCCTCATCTGCATGGCGTTTTTGCAGGTCGTCCAAAGTGTCTGCCTCTATCGCTCCGGCGGAGACAATCGCCGCCACTGCCGGGCGCTCCTTGTGCCCATCGTCGTTTTGCCGCTCATCGTGATCTTGAACGGCGTCTTCCGTTTCCTGCGCCTTTCGCAGTGGGTTCCGTACCTGATGGTGATTGCCCCCTTTGCCATATTCGCTTTCGCCTATTTCATCCTTTCCCTGGTCGGCGAGCAGTTCCATAAAGAGCGAAGCCTTATCGCCCTGGCCCGCTCGCTGGAAATCGAAGTGGCCAGCGCCGTCGAGCGCTCGGAAATCGATCCGCTGACGAAATGCTTCAACCGCCGGAAATTCGACCAGAACGTGAAGGAAGCCGTTACGCTGTCGCGGATTGCCCAGCTTCCCATCTCCATCCTTATGCTCGACATCGACTTTTTCAAGAAAGTCAACGACAACTATGGGCACGACATGGGCGACCGAGTGCTCATCAATTTCGCCGACCTGATTCGCCAGAAACTCTCCACGAAAGAAACCCTCTACCGCTGGGGCGGCGAAGAATTTGTCGTCCTCTGTCAAGCCTACGACGGAGCGCAGGCCGCCGTCTTGGGCGAAAGGCTTCGCAAAGCCATCGAAACGTCCTCGATCTGCCCGAAGCAGCGCGTCACCTGCAGCGTCGGCGTCGCCACATGGCACGACGACGAACCGGACGAAACCGTATTCAAACGCATGGACGACGCCCTATACGCGGCAAAGCAAAACGGACGCAACCGCGTCATGCGTGAAGTCCTCGATTCGCCCGCAGACGCGGTTCCAGCTCAATAAAGAAAACCACGCAAAAACGAGACGTCATACCGGCGCCTCGTTTTTTCATACATTATGTTTCTTCTCTAACGCATTATGTAGAAGGCAAGCTCTTCAGCAACGCTTTGCAGCCTTTCAGCACGTCCATATAGGTCACGTCAAAATTCCCCGTATACCAAGGATCGGCGACGTCCCGCTCCTCCCCCGCGAACTCCATCAACCGATGGAGTTTCTTTTTCGGATCGCCGCCCGAGAGCCGGTCAAGATCCCTCATATTTTCCATATCCATCGCCACGATGAGATCATAGCTGTCATAGTCGTCCCGCGTAATCTGCACGGCCCGCCGCTTTTCGTAGGGAACGCCCATCTCATCCAGCTTTTCCCGCGTGCCGAGATAAGTGTCGCTCCCGATCTCATCCCGACGGCAAGCAGCCGAAGCCACAAAAATCTCGCCATCCCGCCTGGCGCGCCGCACCAAATCCTTCATCACAAACTCGCACATTGGCGATCTGCATATATTGCCGTGGCAAACAAACATGAGTTTAATCATTGCCGCAAACTCCTTAAATCATTGGTTTTTCAAAGGCCGCGAGATTTCACGAATATTTAGAATTGCGCATAACCTCGCATAAATTTGCATATCTACGATGCCAAAAGTTGTAAAAAAGTTGTAAAAATGATTGATTTTCACCGAATTACAACTCGGGCTTATTCACCTTTTTCTTCGTCTTAATCGTCGCGTTCGTCTTAACTGCCGCGCTCGTCTTGCTCGTCTTATCTTTCTTAATCTTTTTCAACTCTGCTTCTGCCGTCTCAAAGTCCGTGTGAGCATAGGTGTTGAACGTTACGCCAATATCCGAATGACCCATTAAATACTGCAAAGTCTTGGGACTTATGCCAGAGTGCGCCATGATGCTACAATAGGTATGACGGCACACATGAGGGGTCACTTTTGGCATTGGCACTTTATAAACGGAATTGTACTTCTGGCGTATATGCTTGAAATAATGCTCCCAGTGCAACGCCACCATAGGCTTTCCGTTCTTATCCAGATACAGAAACCCGACTTTCCCGCCAATCATCGGCTCGACCTTTTGCTTTGGACGATTAGCGATGATGCGCTTAAAAGCGGCACATACCTCATCGCTAATCGGAATTACTCTCCTGCCCGCTTCGGTCTTGGGTTCCTCAATGACGTACTCCATGTTGCTCTTGCGCTGCAGTTGGTGGTCAACAGTCAGTTTCTTGGCTTTCAGATCAATATCGCTGAGCGTTAAGCCAACAAACTCAGATATCCTCAACCCAGTATGAAACAGGATAAAGATACCTTCATAATACTTTGAAAAGTGACGATCCTGAGCCACGAAGGCTAAGAATTTTCGCATTTCCTCACGGCTTATTGCTTCTCTGGTAACACTGTCATTTATTACGACTGACGCCAGTTCAAACTGAAATGGATTTTTATTGAGCATATCGTCGTCCACGGCCATTTGAAAAGCCGGCCGGACGACACCTCTTACCACATGAATGGTGCTATAGCCACGACCATCTTCCTGAAGCTGAATCAGCCACCGCTTGGCGTCAGACAGCTTCACATTGCTAATCGGCATGGAACCGAAGGCTTCCTTTTTAAGGAGATTGACGACAAAGTTATAGCCCATCTGCGTGGTATGTCTGACGCCGGTCTTTTGCTGAAGATAAAGCTTTACCAGCTCCAACACAGTCAACCGACTGTTATAGCCCATAATGCCATCTTCGACGTTGCGGATGATTTGTCGTTCCATTTCTCGCAATGACAGCTTCGATGTCTTACCGGCAGGCGGAATATCGTATGGTTCCAATTTCCAACTATACACAAAATGTGTGTCGCCTTTGGCGTCTTTGTATTTGAAATAGTACCTGCAATCACTCCTCTGCCCTTCTCCTGTGCGGAGAATACGGTTCTTGTTGTCCTTTCGTTTTTCCATAATTATCACTCCTCCAGTTTTGGAAGAGCCTCAGCAGGATGATTATATCACACCAAGGCTCCGCTGTGTTTCACAAACATGATATTTCGTCCAAATATTTTTCCATCTTTTTTCGATTGACCAGACGCTTTCTACCGCCGATATGGATCATCAAATTTGTACCGTCAGGTGTTTCCAGAAGATTAACCAAGCGCTTTTCACCTATATTGAAATATGCTGCAGCTTCTTCGATTGTTAATAGGTATTTTTCGGCTGTTCGCACGTCCGGCCTCATGTTCTCACCTCCTCGAATTCTTGAATATTTGAATATTTGAATTTTGCTTCTATTCGGATATTAACATAAGATCGAATAACTGTGTCATCATTGCAAAAAAAAATTTCCCCAAAATTTCGGGTAACTCCTGTGGGGGAATCTGCACCAGTATTCACCGAACCCTGCGGTCTCATCGAATAACCGTTCTTTTAACGCTTTCTTGGCTAACAAGCCCTCTCCTTTCGGAGAGGGCTTCGTCATTTGATGGTAATGTTTCCAACTGGGCGTCAATAAGCTATCTGCCACAGCAATTATGGCGAGCGATACTGGCGGGCGATTGTCTAAAAGCATCATTGGCAATCCATTTCGGAAACATCGTACCAAATCGGTAAGAAAGAGAAAGAGAAAGCGGAACTGGAAAATGAATAAATAAAGAGAACGGATTACCTCATTGAATTCATAGTCATTGATATATTAAGGAATGGACTTACATTTCTTTTTTCGTAATCTTTCTGTCATAATTATTTATGAAAAAGATTTGATTCCCGATTTATCCAAAGGTTGCTTATCGGGACTTAATGATTCGCGAATGCCATAATAAAAATTCTTCAAGAAAAGCTTGTTATACAAAACACAAAAATTCGATTATGAATTCATATGATGAAATAGTGTCACATTTTTTATTTTGACGTGGAGAATAATGGCTTATAGTGAAAAAATAGATTATGAATAAATAGAAACCCACATGGAGCCAATCGAAAGAATGCCCGTCGGAATGGGCCTAGGGAAACGAGGGCGGATCTTTGTACACTTAAAAACAAAATCGTAAAAATCGCCCTCGTTTCCATTTTTAGTCAAAATCAAAATCTACTTTTCGTCAAAATTATTTCTCCACTTTTTCAGAAGGAGAAAAATTTTTGGTTCATCATTTTGTTTTCCGATATCTTTCTGTCATACTCTTTAAAAATAAATAAGGTCCGCCATCGCTCCAACGATGACGGACGAACGGAAGTTGTCCATGCCACAACCGCCGCACACGCTCCGCGCCTATGAATATTATATCATAACCGGGGCAAAAACGGTAATAAATGGATAATGGACAACCTCCAAAAATGATTGGAGGTTTTTTATATGTGTGAGTATTGTAATCACGTTGACAAAAAGCAGTTGAAAAAAAACGCGAAAGCGCAGGCGCTTCTCGAATATCAAAAACTGATGGCGCAAATCGCAGAGGACGATAAGAAATGGTTGGTGGAATGGGAAGAAAGAGACGTGAAATCTTTCGACTTGCCCCCCGCCAAAAACAACGAAGAATACATGAGTAATTCTATGCGCCGAGTCGCTGAAGCGGGCCGGCGATTATTGAAAAAAGCGAACGACAATTACGCCGTCGCGGAAATATTTAAGACAATCTTGAACCAAGTCAACCTAGCCATACGGAACGGCAATGATTATTACAGGAAATATTTTCCGCATGACACCGCGGGGAATATAAAGGATATAAATTTTAAGTCCACATATTTTTGTGGAACGGAGCGCGAAGAATTCATTCCGCTGTACCTGACGAGCAGCGGGACGGTCGTTCGCGGAGGGATCCGCTCTTGCGGCAAAGTTTGGACTTGCCCTGTCTGCGGGGCAAAAATCTCTACAAGGCGCAACATCGAAGTGAAAACAATAATAAATAAAGCGCACAAAATGAAGAAGTCTGTATATATGTTGACGCTGACCGCGCCGCATTACGCAAAGGATTCGATATTGTCTTTGGCCGAACGAATGAAAGCCGCGCTGTTGGATTTCCAAAACTCAAGAACGTGGCGCGGAATCAAGAGGGAGTATAAATGGTTCGGCTCTATCAGAACGATGGAAACGACCATCGGGGGCAAGAACGGAGCTCACAACCATT
>CAMVIO010000124.1 GCA_947167555.1 uncultured Selenomonadales bacterium | reverse complement strand
TGATCATATGCAACCGGAAGGATTGCCAGATTTATGCAATGAATTTTATGGGGAGCCAAAACTGTGCGCCAGCCCCTTTGACATACAATAGAAACGATTTGTTTTCCTTATCTGATAAACACAACAGCGCAGTTGTCGAGGAAATGGGTGTAGCCGTTTTCCTCGAGGATTATCTTCGCGTCGGCGACATTGACCACCGGGTTGAAGTAGTGGTCTACGCCTACGGCTTTGACGATGAGGGGATTCGAACCGGCGCGGCTGACATTTCCGCTGTAGCTGCTTGCGTAGCCTGCCATGCCGTTCTTGATTACCTTTTTGGAATCGAGGTTCTTATAGCCGTAGATTGGCTCGCCAGCTGTGGTCTTGATGACCGGGGACATGGCCGTGCGGAGGCCGAGGCCCGTGCAGTCGACGATGACGCCGGTGTAGGTTCCGCTCTGGCGGTTCGTGATGGTCGAGGTGGTGGGGATGGTCGTCGGTTCCGGCTCGGTCGGCGTGTAGAGCGGTTCGTCCGGCTCGGGCAGGATGGTTGCCGGGAACGATTCGCGGCGTGTCGTACGAGGCAGTACTGCCGAAGCGAGGGAGTTGTTCACGCCGTACAATGGGAGCGCCATGACGACATGACAAGCGCCGTCCTCATAGGATTCGGAAATGACTTTCGCGCCTTTCAGCAGTGCGGAGACGCGAGATTTCACTATATCGCTGGAAACCTGTAAATTTTGTACGGTGGTTTCAGAATCGACCTGCACGCCCGCGATTTGCTCTGCGAGATTGCGCTGGGCGTCGGAGATGGCAGCGCGTCGTGCCATCAAGCGGGCTTGCGCTTCGCTGACTACGGAATCTGGGGGGAGGCCGAAGCCGTCCGCTTCGATGCGGTTCAGCTCAAAGTCTGCGCCGGCCGCCATGGCGACACTGCACAGCAGGAGCAGTAAAGCCGCCAGTAATCCTATAATCCTTCGTTTCATATTGTTCTCCTCCTTAAAGTATGCTTGTGCGCCAAAGGCGTTTTAGACATTATATGCGGATATATTCAGACGTCATTTCTTTGATCGTGATTCCTTCGCGTTCCAGCGCTTGCGCGAGATCGTAAGCTGTGCCGTTGTAATCGACGTCGATCTGCATGACGCCCGCCTGTTTCGTTCTTGTGTAGACGCCGGACACGCCGGGAATGGCGCTGATGAACGCATAGGCGTCGCTCATGGAGCCGAGCCTGTTTCCGGCGACGAGGATGGTCACATGCTGCTCGGGATTCGCGGCTTTTTGGAGCGCCGCTTTTGAAAGTTCTTTGACAATGGGCCTCGTCGCTCTTTTCAGCGCGTCCTGCATGCCCTTCGCACCTGGATTGAAGGACTTGCCGTTAGCCGATCCGGCGTAAAGGATTTCGCCGGTGTTGGCGTTCAGCATCCGCACGGAGAGAGTCACAGCGACGTTGCCCGGGGAGCCGGAGAAGGGGAAATTCTGTGTCGCGGAAATACCGTCGTTATTCATGTCAAGGTATCCGGTGACGAGATAGTCGACGTTGAAATGGGAACCGAGAGTTTCCAAGTCATATTCTCCGTCAAAAACGGCGTTCGTGATGCGGTTCTTGACCGACGCCTCGATCTGTGACAGATCGACGATGCGGGAAAAGCCGTTCTTTTGCAGTCCGGTGATGATGGAGTTTTCCACGGACGGGAATTCGTCGCCGTCTTGATCCACGATGATGACGCCGATGCGCGGGTCCTGCATATTGGCGCGGATCAAAGCTTTTTTTTGCAGGTGCGACATCAGGTCGGTGTTCAAAAGTTCCTCGCGGACGTCGGCTTTGATCGTAACTTCATAGTATCCGGCCTTGTATTCGGAGCTAAGCACCTCGTAGCCCGCGATATAGCCTTCGGAGTGGGTGTAGATCTCGGCGGTGGCTGCACGGTAAATTTCTACGTAGGTCCGGCTGTCGACGAGCACGCCGACCTTTTGCTCGATAGCCTCTCGCATCGCCGCATGGAGCGCGTCGCGTTCAGTTGCGCCCTGTCCTGTGACGGTCACGGGAGAAGCTAACGCTGCCGCTGTCCACGCGAGGCATATGGCGAGTGCCGCCAGCCATACCCCGATTCTTTTCATATCGATCCCTCCCGTAATAGTTCCTTTTATATTTTCTATATCGACGCTTAAAACCCTTTTGGAAAAATATGAAAGTCGGATTAAAAATTTCTATATATTTTGGAAAAAGGGGAAATTGCTTGTTTTGCTTGCATTCTGTCAGATAAAGATGTATACTATTTCTCATAAACTTTGTGAGGAGTTAATTTTGCATGAGCAATGGAGCTTTTGCGCCGAAAGTGCGGCGGTTATCGTGTGTCACGTACACAGGTAGCCGCCGTTTTTGTTAATATTGTGTGTATTGTATACAGAGGAGTGGACTGAATGGGCGAGTATGGCGGGCTTGGACTTTTCTTCTTGGTGGCGCTGATTTTTCCGGTGTCGGCGTTGATCCCGGCGTTTCTTTTGCAGCCGAGGCAACCGACGAAACAGAAAAGGATTCCTTATGAGTGCGGCGTTGATACTGAAGGCAAGACGTATGTGCAGTACCGCGTCGGGTATTTTCTGTACGCTTTAGTGTTCATTGTGTTCGACATCGAGACGGTGTTCTTGTATCCGTGGGCGGTGCGGTTCGGTCATCTCGGACTGTTCGCGCTGATCGAGATGTTCATCTTTATCGGGATATTGGCCATCGGGCTGGGTTACGCTTGGAAGAAAGGGGCATTGTCGTGGAAGTAATCGATATTGTACCTCCGATACTGAAAAATAACGTCGTGGTCGTGAAGGTGGACCAGCTTTTCAAATGGGCCCATGCCAATTCGATTTGGCCGTTGTCTTCGGGGCTTGCCTGCTGCGCAATCGAGATGATGAGCTGCGCGGCGGCGAGGTTCGACCTTTCGCGATTCGGCTATGAGGTGTTCCGTCCGTGCCCGCGGCAGGCTGATCTTTTGATTGTGGCGGGAACATTGACCTGGAAAATGACGCCGCCGTTGATTCGCCTTTACGAGGAAATGCCGGAGCCGAAGTATGTAATCGCGATGGGAAGCTGCGCAATCGGCGGCGGCCCGTTTGCCGATTCCTATTCGGTGGTGCCGGGCATTCATGAGGTATTGCCGGTGGACGTCTATATTCCCGGCTGCCCGCCGAGGCCGGAGGCGCTGATTGACGGCATGCTGAAGCTCCGCGAGAAGATCATGCATCCGGAGCGCGTGGAAGAGGAACGGAAGGCGAGGTTGATGGAGGCATGAAGGCTTATATCGACGCGTCGCTCTTGGCGATCTTGAAGCAAAAATTCCAAGCGGCGGAATACGATGCCGAGGCGGCGCAGCCTGCGGTTTATGTGCCTGCGGCGGATATTGTCGCGGTGCTCTCGTTTTTGCGGGACGATGAGCGGTTTGCTTTTGCCCGTCTGGAAAATCTGACGTCGGTGGATTACAAGACGTATTTCGAGATGGTTTACCATCTTTTCAACTGGAACACGGGCACGTGGATCACGGTCAAGGTGAAGCTCGACCATGAACAGCCGACAGTGCCGTCTGTGACTAGCGTTTTTCCCGGCGTCGAATTCGAGGAGCGAGAGGTCTTTGATTTGATGGGGATTGGTTTTACCGGTCATCCTGACCTCCGGCGGATTTTGATGGCCGACGATTTCGAAGGTCATCCGCTCCGCAAGGACTATAAACAGATCATGCCGCCGCATGTGCCGCGGATACGGAAGGAGGGGCGGTAGTATGCCGAAAACGGAAACTTATACGCTCAGCATGGGACCGCAGCATCCTTCGACCCACGGCGTGCTGCAGGTGCGGCTCGACCTGGACGGCGAGAATATCTTGAAGGCGACGCCGTGCATGGGCTATCTGCATCGCGGCATCGAGAAGCTGCTGGAATCGCGTACATATATCCAGGGCGTCCCTTATACGGATCGGCTTGATTATGTTTCCTCGATGAACAACAATCTCGGTTATTGCCGCGCGGTGGAGGAACTGGCGCAGATCGAGGTGCCGGAGCGCGCCGAATATATCCGCGTGATCGTCGCGGAGCTTAACCGTATCGCGAGCCATCTTGTCTTCATCGGCTCTCTGGCCAATGATTTGGGCGCGGTCACGGGCATGATTTACGCGTTCCGCGACAGGGAGAAGATTCTCGATCTGTTCGATCTCGTTTGCGGCGCGCGCATGACGTTCCACTATATCCGCGTCGGCGGCGTCAGCGCCGATTTGCCGGCCGGGTTCAAGGAGAAATGCGAAGAGTTCCTGAAAGTGTTGCCGCAGTTCATGCAGGAATATGAGGATATCCTGACGGGGAACGAGATCCTCCAGCACCGTCTGATCGGTACTTCGCGGATGACGAAGGAACAGGCGCTCAGCCATAATATGACCGGGCCGAATATCCGCGCGGTGGGTATTCCCTTCGATATCCGAAAGGTGGACGGGTACGGCGTCTATCCGAAGTTCGAGTTTGACGTTCCCGTCGGCGAAAACGGAGACAACTGGGATAGGTACCGGGTTCGCTATCAGGAGATTTATGAGAGTGCGAAAATTATTCGCCAGGCGCTCGACGGTTTGCCGGAGGGCGATATCATGGCGAAGTTCCCGAAGGTGCTGCGGCCGCCGAAGGGCGAGGTGTTCAGCCGAACGGAAGGAACGAGGGGCGAGCTGGGATTCTATATCGTCAGCGACGGCTCGACGAAGCCGTATCGCGTGCACATTCGCCGCCCGTCGTTCATCAATTTGCAGGGCCTTGACGATATGTGCCGGGGAATGCTGATTGGCGATTCTGTCGCCGCGTTTTCCGCTATTGATCCGCTGATGGGGGAGGTGGACTGCTGATGGAGCTTTGGGAGACGATCATGGCGCAGGGTGTCGTAAAAACGGCGGCGGAAACATTGCGCTGGGTTTTCCTGTGGATTTTCGGCAGCGAGCTGATTGCGGATGTTTTGATGAAATGCGTCGGTATCGGCGCGATTCTCGGCATCATCTCCGTGGCGGCTATCGTTTTCACCTATGGAGAGCGCAAAGTTTGCGCGTTCATGCAGGTGCGGATCGGGCCGAATCGCGTCGGCGGACGCTTCGGTCTGTTGCAGCCCATCGCGGATATGCTGAAGCTGATGAGCAAGGAAGACATCATTCCGGAGGGGTGCGACCGAGTCGTATGGGCGCTTGGTCCGATGCTGCTTTTTGTGCCAACGGCGCTCATCTATGCTTTTTTCCCGTTCGATAAAGGCGTGGCTTTGGCCGACGTGAATGTGGGGATATTCCTGATGTTGGCTATTTCCTCACAGTCGGTGCTGCCGTTCCTGATTAGCGGCTACGCGTCAAACAGCAAGTACGCGTTCATCGGCGGAATGCGGACTGTGGCGCAGATGCTTTCCTATGAGGCGCCGATGGTCTTTTCGCTGCTCGGCGTCGTGATGTTGTCCGGTTCCATGCGGATGTGTGATATCGTCGAGGCACAGGGCGAACAGTTTTGGTTCATCCTGATGCAGCCGATCGCCTTCGTGGTATTCGTGATTTCCGCGACGGCGGAGACGAACCGTGTTCCGTTCGACCTTGTGGAAGGCGAGGCGGAGATTGTCGCCGGCCCATTCGCTGAGTACAGCGGTATGCGCTGGGCGCTGTTCTTCCTTGCCGAGTACGCAAATCTCCTGTCCGTCTCGATTCTGACGACGGTGTTTTTCCTCGGCGGCTGGAACGGGCCGTTTTTGCCGGGGGTGGTATGGTTCGGGGTGAAAGTGCTGGCGATGGTTTTCGTGTTCATGTGGTTCCGCTGGACGTTCCCGCGTACGCGTATTGACCAGATGCTCGCTTTTAGCTGGAAGGTCCTGCTGCCGCTGGCACTGGCCAATGTATTGTTTACCGGCGTGGGCATTTACGCCCGGCAGTGGATGTAAGGGGGGACGCTGAGTGTTTGGAGAAGGTTTGCTCACGGGCATGGGCGTCACCTGGAAGCATTTCTGGGGAAAGAAGGAAACGTTCTGTTATCCGGAGGAAAAAATGCCGATGACGGAGCGCTTTCGCGGCGGCCATCTCGTGCTCGACTATAAAAAATGTATCGCCTGTTCCCTGTGCTCATTGGCCTGTCCGAATCAGGCGATCAAGTTGAAGATCGTGCCGGACGCGAAAAAGAAGCGGCACATGCAGAGCTACGTCCATCTGGTCGGGCGGTGTTTGTACTGCAATCTCTGCGTGGAAGCGTGCAACCCGCACGCGCTCTCGTGGGACAAGAATTACGCCATATCGTCTTGGCAAAAAGAGGATATGGAAGATGAGCTTATGACCGCCGAGGGGCTTGCGTATTTTCATGAAGTGATGGAAAAGGCGAAGGCGGA
>CAMVIO010000123.1 GCA_947167555.1 uncultured Selenomonadales bacterium | reverse complement strand
TTTTGCGAGGCCGACAGGCGGCGGTCGAAGTTTCGGACGGCGGTTTCCTGTTCCGCTTCGCTGGAGACGGAAACGATCTCGACGCGGTGACCGAGGATTCGTTTGACCTGCTGCAGCTCCAGCTTCATTCTCGGTCCGTCCGGCACCAACACATAGGACTCCGCGAGGTCGCTGTGCGCCGCGTTGACCAGCGCGCCCACCGACGGCACGTCGCCTTCGTCGCCGCGCGTGATCAGCGTCGCTCCAAGTTGCGTTAGTCTCTCTGCCTGAGTCTCATGACGCGAGACGGCCAGGAGAGCCACCGGCATCAGCGTCGAGTGAGCGAGCACCATCGAATGGGGCTCCGCCATGTTGTTCAGCCGGATGTCCGTGACAGGGCCGAGGCCCGTTGCGTATTCCAGCACGACGCCGGGATGGGCGGTATGCAGATGCACATGGAGCGTGTTGCGCCGCCGCTCGACGACGACAAAACTGGCTTTTTCCTGCAAAAGACGCTCGATTTCCTCTTCGTTCGCCTGCGGGATCTTCAGGCAGAAGGTCAGGCAGTACGGGTGAACGATGTCGTTGCGCGGGTCGGGCAGTCCCGCCGTTTTTTCTCCCGTGCCGACGGAAAAGTTCAGCGCCGGGGAGACGAAATTGCCGTTCAGCCCTTTTTGGCAGCCGACGAGGAACGTCAGCATGATCCGTTCGCCCACGTCCAACTCCGCCTGCTCGCCGCCGGGCTGTTCCCCTGCCGCGATGGCGGCTGCGAGGATTTCCGTGATGGGCAGGTTTGCGCGGACAGCCTGGTACGCGCCCTTCGCCACCGAGCGGGCCGCATTGACCAGCGGGCGCTCCGGTTCCTCAGGCAGTACGCGCTGCGCGTAAAGGATGCCGTATTGGAACGCCTTGCCGAATTCCGACGAGGTTGCGTCGATCTTCCCGCTGAGACCCTTGGCGAGCCCGCGAAAGATCTGCGACAATACGACGCCGGAATTTCCCCGTGCGCCGAGGATCGCCGCCGAGGCCACGCGGCGCGAGAGGCCGCCGATGCTGTCGTCCTTCGTACCGGCGAGGGGCATGACAGCCGCGCCCATCGTGCGCAAAATGTTCGTGCCCGGATGGGCGCCGTGCGCTGGACGGAGCTTCCGATCAAGTTCGTTGATGTTTTCATATTCCAGCAGGAATTCGCTGTAAGCGCCCGCAACCATGCGTTTGAAATCACTGCCCGTAATGACTTCCCCGTTTGTGCTCATGCGTCCATCAACTCCTTCAAATGAAATTATGTAATATTAATGTTATATTCGCGACGTGAAGAGAAAAATCCTGCAAAAATTTGTTACGTCGGAAAAATTGTGCATAAAAAGAGGAAACTTGCAATTTCCGGCGAATACATATATTATTGATGGCACATGAAAATTCTCGACAGTCCGAAGGTTTTTTGAAGGGATGGATACAATGGCAATCGAAAATACCGAGGCGCCGAAGCGGACGCGCCGCACGAAAAAGAACGACGCCGCGCAGGCAGCGGCGATGGCCGAGGAAAACGCCACGTCTCTCGATTTCGCGGAGCCGGAGCCGCCCGCAGAGCCCGCGCCGAAAAAACGCGGCCCGAAGAAAGGCTCGACGCGCAAACCTTCGGCGAAGAAGGCCGCCGAGACCGCGAAAACTTCCAAGAAAACCGCGGAGAAAAAGAAGCATCTTTTCGCGCTTGATATCGGCACCCGGAGCGTTATCGGCATTGTCGCCGAGCAGGAGCCGGACGGCACGCTGAAGATTCTCGATACGACGCGCAGGGAGCACAAGACCCGCGCCATGCTCGACGGGCAGATTCACGACGTGCCGCAGGTCGCCGCGATCATCGACGAGGTCAAGGGCGCGCTGGAGAAAACGACCGGCCCGCTGAAAAGCGTAGCCGTTGCCGCTGCGGGGCGCGCGCTTTACACGATGACTGCCGAAGCGGAAATGAATTTTTCCGGCGTCATCACCGCCGAAGATCAGAGCCGTCTCGATTTCTCGGGCGTGCAGACGGCGCAGATAAAGCTCGCGGAATCCTCCGAGGTCGACGATCCGACGCATTACTATTGCGTTGGCTACAGCACCATCAAATACACATTGGACGGAAATCAGTTAAAATCCCTGATCGGTCAGCGCGGACGTCAGGCGACGGCCTCGGTCATCGCGACGTTCCTGCCGCGTCAGGTCATCGACTCGATGGACTCGGCCCTTTCCGCGACGGGCCTGCGGCTGCAGGCAATCACCTTGGAGCCGATTGCCGCGATCAACGTACTGATTCCGCCGACCATGCGCCATCTGAACCTCGTGCTCGTCGATATCGGCGCGGGCACCTCCGACGTGGCGATCACGAAGAACGGCAGCGTCATCGCATACGGCATGGTACCGCAGGCGGGCGACGAGATCACCGAAGCCCTGAGCCAGCATTTCCTGCTCGATTTCAATGTCGCCGAGCGCATCAAGCGCGAGGCCGCCGAAGGGAAAGAAGTCGGGTTCACCGACATTCTCGGCATGGAATACCATATGGCCGCCGATGAAGTGCTGAAGGCTCTCCTTCCTGCGGTACAGAAACTCGCTGACGCCATCGCGCATCAGATCATGGAGCTGAACGGCGACGAGCCGCAGGCGGTGCTGCTGGTGGGCGGCGGCGCATTGACGCCGCATCTCGCCGAATGCGTATCGGAAAAATTGGCGCTGCCGCAAGAACGTGTTGCCGTGCGCCATCCGAATGCCGTGGACGGCGTCTCCGAACTTCCGCCGGAGCTGATGAAGCCCGACGCTGTGACGCCGCTGGGCATATTGAAGATCGCTTCCTTGAATACGCTCCATTTCGTGACCGTTTATGTCTCGGGCGAGGAACATCGCCTGTTTAATTTCCGGGAGCTGACAGTTTCTGACGCGCTCCTGGCGGCGGGCGTCCAGCTCAAATCGGCGACAGGGAAACAGGGCGTCGGCATCACGATCACAGTGGACGGAGAGGAAAAATTCTTCCCCGGTACGGTGGGAAAAGCGGCGGCGGTTACCTTGGACGGGCAGTCCGCCGACCTCGAAACCCCGATTCCCGGCGGCGCACATATCGAGATCCTGCCCGGAGAGGAAGGGGATCCCCCGACGCTGACGGTTGCCGACGTCGCCGACGCGCCGGAAACGTATACGCTTTACATCAACGGAAACAAGAAAACGCTTCCGCCGGCTTTCCTCGTCAACGGCGAGCTGGCCGATGAAAACCGCCTGCTGGTGGACGGCGACGTCGTTGAAAGCAAGGAGACGCGCAGCGTCGGCGAGGCCCTGAAGATGATGGGATATCCGCCGACAGGCAAGAAGATCAAGTACAAGCTGAACGGGACGGAGACGCAGTTCACCTGCATCCCGGAAATCCTGCTGAACGACCAGCCCACGACGCTTTCGGCGTCGGTGTACGAGGGCGACCGCATCGAGTACATCCTGCCCGAGGATCCGAAACTCGGCGAAGTGCTCGGGCTGTCCGAAAGCGACACGAGCCTCATCATTTATTTCAACGGTGTGGAAAAAGTCATTCCGTCGGCGCGCGTGTCGCTGGAGATGAACGGACGTCCCGCTTCTGCCAACACTCTCGTCATCGAGGGATGCAGCGTCAACTATGAGATATCCGAGCGGACAGCGACGCTGGTCAGCACTGCTTTGGCAGCCGTGGGGTTCGAACCGCCGGCTGCGAACAGCGGCATGGTCGTTGAGATCAAGGTCAACGACAAGCCCGCCCATTTCACCGATCCGCTGATGAACGGCGATCACATCGATATCGACATCCATCTGTCCGACGGCGTAGCGGCGAAAAAAGTAGCAGCAGCCCCATCGTCGGAGCCGGCTCCCGCGCCCGACGAACCGGAACCGGAAGAGACACCGGCAGCCCCGGAGCAGCCACAGCCCGAGGAAACCGGCGGCAAGGACGGTCTGCTCGCCGACTACCTCGCGTTGGTCGAGAAGGAAAAGGCCGCGACACAGAAATAAAAACGAAACAAAAAAGCAACGGAATCATTCCTGCGATTCCGTTGCTTTTTTGTTTGTCAGTACACTGATTCCCAAAGCCGTTTCTTGTCCGGCTTCCCTCTGTCGTTCAGCGGGATTTCCTCCAGGAAGACAATACGGCGCGGCATTTCCACGGGTTTCAATATTTTCGGCAGCGCGCGGCGGATTTCTGCCTCGTCGGCAGTTTCCTCACGGACGAGAAAAGCGGCCAGTTCTTCGCCGCGCGCTTCGTCGGCGAAGGGAAGCACGACGGCGGCGGCAATACCCGGAAGCTCGCGTAAGAGATTCTCGATCCGTGCCGCGCTGATCTTGAAGCCGCCTTTATTGATATAGGCGTCGCCGCGTCCCTCGAAGATCAGCTCCCCCGCGTCATTCAGATATCCCGCGTCGCCGACGGTGAACGGGATTTCGATGCCGCTGACATGATAGGCGGTGTCCACATAGATTTTGCCGTCTCGCACTGACAGCCCCACGCCGGGAAACGGTTTGCCGAGATTTTCCGGATTGCGCGGCACGTCCGCGTCCAGCACCGTATAGGTGATGTAGTTCAATTCGCTGGCGCCGTAATAGAGCGTGATACGGGCATTCGGCAGGAGCTTCGTGAGCCGCGTCAGCAGTTTTTCGCTGACGGTCTGGGAGCCGGTGAAAAGAGAGAGGACGTCCGGGAACGGTTCTTTTTCCGACGCCAGGAGCCGCAGCTTCGCCGGGACGAGATAAAGGACATTCGCGCGGCATTCTCTCATCAGCGACGCCCATGAACGGACGCGCAGTCGCGCGCTGGTGATCGTTGTGCCTCCTGCGAAGATTACGGAAAGAAAGGCGTTCATGTTGCCCGTGAAGGAAAGGGAACCGTGCAGGAATATCCGCGCGTTTTCGTCGACGCCGAAAGTTTCGTTCTGCACCGGGAAAAATCCCGCCCAGCTTTGATAGGTGCGGTACATGACCTTCGGCGTGCCCGTGGAGCCGGAGGTCAGCACGCCGAGGCAGTCGTTATCATCGACAAAACTCTGCGGCGCGTCCTGCGCTTCGTAGCTTTCGCCTTCTGCCGTGAGACGCCAGAATCCCTGCAAACCGCGCTCTTTGAAAATCGCCGTCTCTTCCTCCGGCGCGAGTCCGTGATGCAAAAGGATCGGTCGCGCCCCTTTTTTCTGTGCGGCGAAAAACGCCGCCGCCTGTCGCGTGAACGTGTCGGCGAGAACCAGCACGGCGTCGCCCGTTTTCGCCGGAAGCTTTTCCGCCAGCTTGTCCGCACAGCGCAAAAGCTCATCGTAGGAAAGCACGTTCTCGTCCTCGACAATGCAGGGATGGGCGGGACGGAGCCGCGCTTTTTCAGCGAGCAGTTCGTAAAAGTTTTTCATGGCGTCATCTCCAGAAGCAGTGCTTCGCCCATGCCGCCCGCGCCCGCGATGGAGAGGAGCCCGAAGCCGCCGCCCGCAGCGCGCAGCGCCGCGAGAAGATGGACGAGCAGGATCGCGCCGGACGCGCCGTAGGGATGACCGTATGCCAACGCGCCGCCGAAGACATTGTATCGGGGAACGAGGTCGGGATATTTTCGTTCGAACAACACATCGATGACCGCGAATGCTTCGTTGAACTCGATTGCCGCCAAATCAGTGAAAGAAAGTTTGCAACGCGCGAGCAACGTCTCCGCCGTCCGCATGGCGCCCCGAGGGCTTTCGTCGGGCGCGCCGCCCATCGCCTGCGCTGCGACGATACGGGCAACGGGACGGACTTCGGGATGCGCGGTCAGCCAACGTCCGCTGGTCAGCAACGCGAAAGCAGCGCCGTCGTTGATAAGGCAGGAGGTTCCAGCCGTCGTTGCACTTTCGGGCCCGAACAGCCGAGGCAAACGGTCGAGCAATTTTTGGTTCATGCGCGGACGGATCCCGTCATCCTCCAAAACGTCCGCAACGGGAACGATGGAGGCCTTCAGCGCGCCGCTTTCCCGCGCGGCCGCCGCGCGCTTATGGCTCTCGATTGCCCACGCGTCGAGTTCCGCTTTGGAAATATTATCGTTCTTTGCCACGCGCTCTGCGCCGCGCAGCATCGTCTGCGGATCGAGATCGCCGGGAGCGAACTGCGCCGTCGTGTAGGCGCCGTCGCCTTCCGGCGTTTTCGTGTACCGCGCGTCTTTTTTGTCGTAGACGCGAAGCGGCTGGAGGGAAGAGCTTTCCATCCCTCCAGCCAGATAGACGTCGCCTTCGCCGCAGGCAATCATGTGATACGCCGACGCAAGAGCCGCCGCTGCCGAAGCGCATTGCATATCGACGGTCCATGCGGGGACGGAATCGGGAATCCCCGCCGTCAGCGCCGCGAGCCGCGTGATATTTCCGCCCGTGCCGACCGCGTTGCCGCCGACGACGCCGGAAAGGTTTTTC
>CAMVIO010000122.1 GCA_947167555.1 uncultured Selenomonadales bacterium | reverse complement strand
GACAAGAACCGGGCAGAGTTCCAGTTTGAGTATCTTGACGCGCGATTCTTCAACAACCGTGACGTGAATACTTACAATATACACGTCTTCCAGCCGGTCCATAAAACCGGCGCCCTTATTATCCATCGCGGGCTCACGTTTTCCCGCGCCCTCGGCTATGCCATGCCGGACGATTACGACCATTATCTGGACAGCCAGGCGGTCGGATTGGGCCCCGCCATCCTGCTTCGCTGGAAGCAAAAGGTTTCCGGCAAATTCTCGGCGGCGTGGGACGCGAGCGGCAGCCTGCTGTTTTACAACCGCTGTCATCCGGGAGGAGGGCGTCCATGGGGCTTCATGTGGCGCACCGGTCCGAGGCTGATCTGGGATTACAGCGACCGCGGCTCCGTAAACCTCGGCTGGTCGATAGCCCACTGCTCCAACGGCATGGGCTCCAAGAATCCGGGCTACAACGGCGTCGGTTTCTCCCTCGGGTTGGAGTTTCATTTTTAATTTTTGTTTTTAACTTTTCTCTTCCGTATTTTAACATTTCAGCAAATCATTTCACTTTTTTTCAACCTTTGTTCACTATTTTGTTAACTGTTTTCACTTTTTATTTCGCTTTTTAACATTTTTGTTAACTGTTTATTTCACTTTTTATCTTTTACTGCACAAAAAGTCAAACAAAAAAGCATCGCCAACTTTCACGGCGATGCTTTTTTGTTTTTCCTTTACGACTGCGCCCAGAGCCTTTGGAATGTTTCGAGCTGGGTGATGGCGTGGGCGGTGATTTTCGGCCAGAGGCTTGGGTACATTGCGAGGATGCTTTCCATGGATTCTTTCGGGATGGCCAGGATCGTGGCGCGCTCGGACAAGACTTCGGCGGCGAGCAATGCCTTCCGTTCCTCCAGCATCACTGTCTCGTTCAGCCACGTTCCTTCTTTGGCGATGCCCAGCGTGCGGTACCAGCCGTCGCTGTCCTCGATGCTGCGGACCAGCTTCCCTTCCGCGACAAAGAGCAAATCGCGTCCCATGCCTTCGATGCGGTCGCCTTCGTAATAGGTGAAAAGCGTCCCCTGCTTCATGAAGACCTGGATCATGCCCGCATCCTCGCCTTGCAGCAGCGGCATGAGCGAAACGGCGTTCTGCAGCCGTGCTTTCTCTTCCTCCTGGTAGGCCGCCTGGAACTTCTTTTCCGCGCGCAGCCGCTCCTCCAGGTTTGCCCGGAAAGCGGAAATGGTCTCGAAACGATTCGTCAGCATCTGCTGAAGCGTCAAAAGATAGGATTTCGTAACGCGCTCGCCCGTCCCCGCCGCGAAGGCGTCCTCATCGTAAAGGAGAACGACCGAGGCCGCAGACCGGGTGTATCGGAAATACAGGCTCAGCTTCATGCTCTGCGCATCCCACGAATGCTGGGAAACGATGGTTCCATCCGGCGCGGACGGCTGCGACGAGTACGGCTTCTCTTCGGAAAGAAAATCGTAGAAGTCAAGAAAATGATTGAAGGGTTTCCCGTCGCCGCCCAGGAAATTGCCAAAGCTTTCCCAGTCAAAGCAGGCGTAAGGCTTGGAAATGACAAGCTGCTGGAACTGCCGCTTCACGAGGTCTTCCACCGTTTCGTCGTTGTCGATGGTCTGCCGTACGGGCACCATATTGAACGGCCGCCAGGCGTCGCCTTCCTGCGCCTGACGGGCCGGCGCGATCAGGCAGAAGCAAAGGTCCTTGTGCCGCCCTTCAATCTGCAGGAGCAGCCCCCACGCAGTAGCCAGGAACGCCATCAGCATCAGGCGGTTGCTCTTTGCCTCGGTCATCAGGTCGGAAAAAAGCCCGTTGGGGAAGACGACGCGGCAGGCCCGCTGCTTGTAGTGGTGCGGCTGTGCATCCGCAAGCTCCCACGGCAAAGGAGCGAGGCGCGGCGGCGCGGCCAGCAGTTTCTTCCAGTATTCGTTCATCTTGTTTTCCATCTGCACGTTGTGGAGAATGGGCGGCGCAGCGCTGGTCTTTCCCTCCGGCAGCCCCATCGCCGCGCGGAAAAGCGCCCGCACGTCGAAACGGTCCATGATGATCTGCGCCGCCGTCACCAGCACCGCATATTCATCCTTCCCCGTATGGAAGACATAAATCCGGAGCAATCCGCCCTTTTCCACGTCAAAGGGATAGCGGAGCGCCGCAGCCGCGGAACGCCGCAGCATGGTATTGATCTCCTCGGGATCGCGCCCCTGCAAATTGTTGAAAATGACGGTCTCCGCATTTTTCCGTTCATTCGTCACGACCGCCAGCACCCGGTCGCCCATATCGCAGTAATTCGTCCGCAGTATGTCTTCCTGCACGTCCAGCTCCCGGAGCGCGCGGTTGAAGCGGATCGGCGAGAGCGTCCCCTTGATCTTGTACAGCGTCTGCGTCAAAAAGCTCGGGGACAGGAAATTTCCCTTCCCGAAAAACCACACTTCGAAAGGCGTCAATTCGCGAACATACGAAATCCTGTGAGCCGCATACCCGCTTTGCGGCTGTGGACCGTAAACCGCGCAGAGCCGTACCTGCGCTCTTTCCGGCAATTTCTCGAATCGCACCTTTTTCTCTTCCTGCATCGCCATCTTCCCCTTCTGTATCGCTTGCCGTTTTTCGTTACCGGTTCACGTCCCTTATTTCTCTTATCTTGTCTATATTCTATATTTCTGTCTTTTTTCCTGCTCCCCTTTTTTATTTGTATCGCAAATGGTAACATGATACAATAAGAAAATAATTGTATGAGTAAAGGAGCAACACGTTATGATAGAGATTTTTGACGGCGCCACGGGGACGATGCTGCAGGCCGCGGGGCTGAAGCCCGGCGAATGCCCGGAGCTGGTGAACGTCGAGCGGCCGGAAATGATCGAGGCGATCCACCGCGCCTATATCGAGGCGGGATCGACCATCATCACGACGAACACTTTCGGCGCGACGTCGTTGAAGCTCTCCCATTACGGCCTTGAAAACCGCGTCGCCGAAATCAACGCGGCGGCGGTGAAGGCCGCGAAGCGCGCCGCCAACGGGCGCGCGAAGATCGCGGGCGATCTCGGCCCGACGGGACGCTTCATCGAGCCGCTGGGCGACCTCGGCTTCGAGACCGCTTACGACGCTTATTACGAGCAGACAAAGGCGCTTGCCGACGCGGGCGCGGACTATATCATCATCGAGACTTCGATTGACTTGCAGGAAATGCGAGCCGCTTTGCTCGCGGCGAAAGACGCGACGAAGCTTCCCGTGATCTGCCAGATGAGCTACAGCGAGGACGGACGCACCGTCACGGGCACCGATCCTGAGACGGCGGCCACGGTGCTGGACGCGATGGGCGCGGATATCATCGGCGTCAACTGTTCCCTCGGCCCGGTCGAGCTCTTGCCCGTAGTCGAGCAGCTCGCGAAAAGCACAGAGAAACCGGTTGTCGTACAGCCGAACGCGGGGCTTCCGCAGTTCGTCGACGGCAGGACGATTTTCCCGATGACGCCGGAGGACTTTTCCCATTGGGCGCCGAAGCTGATCGCGGCGGGCGCCACCTATATCGGCGGCTGCTGCGGCACGACGCCCGACCATATCCGCGCGATCGCCGAGGCCGCAAAGACGGCGCCGGAGCCCGTGCGTCCCGCTGTGCCGCGCGTTCTGCGGCTTGCCAGCCGTTCCCAGACCGTCGTGATTGACAAGAGCCTGCCGACGGTCTTGATCGGCGAGCGTATCAACCCGACGGGCCGCAAGAAGCTGGCCGCCGAGATCAAGGACGGCTCGCTGCTTTCCGTCAAAAAAGAAGCGCTCGACCAGGTCAAGGCCGGGGCGCGTATCCTCGACGTCAATATGGGCGTCGGCGGCATCGATCAGGCCGCCGCCATGCGCCGAGCCGTCATGGAAATCGCGCAGCTCACCGCCGCGCCGCTGGCCATCGACACCAGCGACGCCGCAGCGCTCGAAGCGGGCCTCCGCGTCTATCCGGGCCGCGCGCTGATCAATTCCGTCAGCGCCGAGCCGGAGCGGCTCAAGACCTTCTTGCCGCTGGCGAAAAAATACGGCGCGGCAATCCTCTGCCTGCCGATCACGAAGGACGGCGTACCGAAAACGGCGAAGGAGCGCGTCGAAGCCGTGCAGACGATTATCGACGCTGCGAAAGAAGAGGGGCTCAAAGACGGCGATTTCCTGCTGGACGCCCTTGTCCTGACCGTCGCCGCCGAGACCGATGCTGCCAAAGAGACGCTGGACACTTTGCGTCTCTACCGCGAGCGCTTCGGCTATCCGACCACCATGGGGCTCAGCAATATTTCCTTCGGTCTGCCGAACCGCCCGCTGATCAACAGCACCTTTTTCTCGATGTGCCTCGCTGCGGGGCTTGACGCGCCGATCATGAATCCTTACGACGACGCGATGCAGAACGCGCTGTCCGCGTCCGCCGCACTGCTCGGAAAAGACCCCAACGGCCGCGCGTACAGCCAAAACGCCTCGAACCTTGCCGCTCCGAAGACCGCCGCGACCATGAAGGAAGAAGACATGGACGCGCTGACCGCCATCAAGGCCGCCGTGATCCGCGGCGAAAAGGAGAGGATGCCGGAGCTGATCGCCCGCGCCGTGGAGGAGCAGCTCGACCCGAACGAGATCACCGAGAAAGCTCTGACCGCCGCGATGAACGACATCGGCGTGGACTTCGGCGCGGGCCGCGTGTTCCTGCCGCAGGTGCTGCTTTCCGCCGAGGCCATGCGCGAAGCATTCACGAAGCTCAAGGAACTTTTGCCCGCCGCCGAAACGAAAAAACTCGGAACCGTCGTGCTCGCCACGGTCAAGGGCGACGTCCATGACCTCGGCAAGAACATCGTCGCCGCGCTGCTGCAAAATTCCGGCTTCGAGCTGATCGACCTGGGCAAGGACGTCCCCGCCCAGACTATCGTCGAAGCGGCCAAGCTGAACCGCGCCGACATCGTCGGCCTCTGCGCGCTGATGACCACCACCATGACCGAGATCGAGACGGTTGTCGAAGCCCTGAAAGCCGACGGCGTAACCGCGAAAGTCATGGCCGGCGGCGCCGCCGTGACCCCGGAATACGCGAAGGAAGCCGGCGCCGACCTCTACGCCCCCGACGGCGTCGCGGCGGTCAAGCTGGCAAAAGAAGCGCTGCAGGTTCAATAATTTAAAAACATTTGTTTGATTGTTTCACGTGAAACAAAAGAATATTTGTTCTATAATTTCTTATACAGGTACACCCTGTAACATTTTCAACGCATGAAGGAATTTTCCAGAGCGTGACGAATCTATATAATATATGACGAACCACCCGAAGGAAAGGTGATTACAATGACGACATTCCTCTGCTATCCGAAATGCGCCACCTGCAAAAAAGCGCAGAAATGGCTTGATGATAACAACATCGAAATCGAAATCCGCGACATCGCGAAAGATAATCCAACCGAGGACGAGCTTCGTCAATGGCACGAGGCCAGCGGACTTCCTCTGAAGAAATTCTTCAACACCAGCGGAAAGAAATACAAGGAACAACACCTGAAGGACAAGCTGCCCGGCATGAGCGAAGACGAACAGTTCCAACTGCTCGCCACCGACGGGCTCCTGGTCAAGCGTCCGATTCTCGCCGACAACGGCGCTGTCCTCGTCGGCTTCAAGGAAGCGGAATGGCAGAAGCATTTCGGCGTTGCCGTACAGGAAACAGCGACGAAAGAAGAACCGAAACCGAAAAAAGCAACCGCTAAAAAAGAATCCCCGCAGGAAAAAGTCTCCGTGCGCGCCTTCCAGATGAAGATCACGCTCCGGGGCATGAAGCCCGCTGTCTGGCGTCGCTTCTTCGTGCCCGAGGATATAACCTTCAACGATCTCGCGGACGTGCTGATCGTAGTCATGGGCTGGAACGGCAGCCACCTGTCCGCCTTCGAGCTACCAAAAAGCGGCATGAACATCATGGCGAATCCGTGGTCCGACGATGAAACGCAATTCGGCGAACGGAACGGAAAAACCGTCAAGCTTTCCCAGTTCCTGCCGGGCGAAAAGAAATTCATCTTCGTTTACGACATGGGAGACAACTGGGAGCATGAAGTCGTCATCGAGGACGTTAGAGAAAATTATCCGGCCCTCTACCCCGCCGTCCTTGCCTACGAAGGCAACTGCCCCCCCGACGACTGCGGCGGCGTCTGGAACTACATGGATATGCTGGAGGACGACGACGAAGACACAAAAGAATGGCTGAAGGAATTTTCCACGGTTTACAATATGGAAGAAACCAACGGAGAACTGCGGGCAATCAAAGCCGGAAGCAAAAAATAAGCCGGAAAGAAAAACACGCTTCATCGAGATGCATTCGATGAAGCGTGTTTTTTCTTCCTTTTCGCAGTTATATCTGTTTGTATTTTATAAATTTACCAAAACACAATATAA
>CAMVIO010000121.1 GCA_947167555.1 uncultured Selenomonadales bacterium | reverse complement strand
ATCCGCTTTTTCATCAAGAAAGAAAAATGTGGACGCTGTCTGCGGAAGCCCCAACGCCAATGCCCAAATAATTGGATGCCTTCCGCGATTGGCTGGAAGCGCTGCCGGATGGTAGCCGACGCCGCCGAGCCGTGCCGTGCTAATCGCATCCCTGGACAAAAGATACGACCAACCAAAGCAATACAATATATCTGCATTGAACTGCCTCATCCACGGAAGGAGATTATCTTCCGTAATTTCCTCCTGATAAACACATGGGATTTGACATTTTTCAGCTATGTCAGCCAAAGATACAAAATCGCTGTTAAATGCCGACTGCCGCCGCGTCAGAATGCCAACAACCTCCGCCCCCGGCACCTGCAATAATGTTTCCAAGAAAACTCGGCTTGACTCAACACAACCAATATAAAGAACTCTCATGATACAACAAACTCCACATCGTGAAATGGTTTCATAATTTGCGTTGTAGATAGTTCAACATTCTTCAACACTTCTACAATCCTTTCAGAAACACCCCCGTTACCAAAAGGACTCTTCATAATCCGTATGCTTGCCTTGAATTCATCCGACAATGCTTTTCGGATTGCTTCGTGAATGGCATGGGTAGTTTCCTCGCAATTGATTACAGACGACGCCATAATCCGTCCTCTCTGGCGCACACCGAGGTTGACCGTTGGAACGCGGAACGACGGAACCTCTAAAAGACCGCTGGAGGAATTCCCGATAACCGCATCCATATAGCGGATAGCCGACAGATAGCGCAGCTGCCCCAAAGTCTTGACTGAAAGCATCCGGTCTTTATGCTTATCCACATATTCCTGCACCATTACATTGATCCTTCGCCCATCAGTATCAGAATTTGCCTGCGTAAACAGAATGCCCGCTTGCGGGAAATCATCCAAAGCATCGAGGAGCGCCTGCACTGCACTCCCCACTCCATTTTTCGTAAGCGTTACAGGATGGTAAGTCACCAGAAAGTTGATGTGCTTCCATTGGAAGCCTGTTTGCCGTGTAAGATCGTCCTTCGATAAAAGTGGCAAGCGGCGAATATTGTCCAATCCAATGGCGCCGAAATTGAACACACGATCAGGCGCCTCCCCCAGCTGAATAACGCGACGACGATATTCTTCCGCCGCTGTGAAATGCAAAAAAGACATTTTGGTTATGGAATGACGAATAGCTTCGTCAATCAGCCCTTCCGTGGCTTCCCCGCCATGAATATGAGCAATCGGAATACGAGCCACCATTGCGGCCTGAGCCGCCGCCAAGGCCTCATACCGATCACCAAGAAGCACCATAACGTCAGGCTGCAAACGATCTAATGCATCGGCAAATCCGATAACACCGAGCCCTATTGATTTCGCAATGCCGACGGGCGTATCACTGGATAAAAGCATTTCAACTTTTGCGTCTATAAATAAACCATCTTTTTCAATCGTCTTGTATGTCAACCCAAATTCCGGCGAGAGATGCATCCCTGTCGCAATGATTTGCAATTCCAAAGAATTATCCGCCTGTATGTCTTTCATCAGCCAATACAAAAGCCCATATTCCGCCCGTGTTCCGGTTACAATACAGATTTTTCGTTTCATTCCCCCAGCCTCACGCTGCTCGGCAAATTGATCAGCCTTCGCCCTATGTCCTCCGCGACCTTGCAATCCATACGCGGGCAATCCTTGAACATCGGCATCGTGTACATCAGCTCCCAAATCGGGCGAGAGCCGATTCCTGCATCATTCAACGTTTCAAGTACATGGTCTCTCTCATTTGCAATATCCTTGTCCAACAGAATCGCATTAAGCCAATAATTGCTTTTTGCGAACTCCGGCTCGACGAAAAACTTTACCCCCGGAACGTCTTCCAACGCCTTGCGGTATTTCTCTGCAAGGCGTCTCTTTTTTTCGACAAACCTCGGTAGTTCTTCCAACTGTGCGCAGCCTAGCGCCGCGTTGATATTCGGCATCCGGTAGTTATAGCCGATACGGTCATGAGCATATGCCCAACGATGAGGAATCTTCGCCTGTGTCGTGATATGCTTTGCCAGTTTTCCAAGCTCCTCATCATTCGTCAACACCGCACCGCCACCGCCTGTGGTAATAGTTTTGTTCCCATTAAAACTCATCGCGGCAATATGTGCGAAATTTCCCGTATGTCTCCCTTTGTAAAACGAGCCGATGGATTCCGCCGCGTCCTCAATCAGCGCAAGCTTATATTTCTCGCAAACATTAACCATCTTGTCCATATCCACAGTATGCCCGAAGGTATGCATCGGCACCACCGCGCGGATTCGCCTTCCGGTCTTCCGGTTATAGCAACCGTCCGCCCGAATCTCGCCAATTTCTGAAAGATACGAATCCAACGCATCGGGATCAATTCCAAGCGTGTTATAAGCGCTATCCACAAAATGAGGAACCGCGTGGCAATACGTGACAGCGTTTGCCGTAGCGATGAATGTCAACGCCGGAACAAGAACTTCGTCATCCGGCTGCACGTCAGAGAGAAGCAGGCAGACATGCAACGCCGCCGTACCGTTCACCACGGCAACCGCTCGTTTCACGCCCGTATACGCCGCCAAGTCTACTTCAAAACGGTCGACGAACTTTCCGACGGACGACACCCAGCCTGTATCAATGCACTCCTGAACGTATTTGTTTTCGTTGCCGGAAAAAAGCGGCTCATGGAGGGGATAGCTCTCTTCCGTAGGCAAAAGCTTGCGCAACGCATATAGCAATTTTTCCGTATTCAAAGACTTATTCACCATTTTGCCACCCAAATCAAATATTGTAGATATCCGCCTTATACCGCTTCAGATTTTCCGGATTCGTGAACCACTCCGCCGTTTCCCGAAGACCTCGCTTAAATCCGTCACGCCCGCCGTACTTTGGTTCCCAGCCAAGCAGTTTCTTTGCTTTGCTGTTGTCCGCCCAGAGACGATTGACCTCACTTTTTTCCGGGCGCAAGCGTTCCTCATCCGTCTCAATCTCAATCTCCGCGCCCATAACCTCGGCAATCAAGCGCGCCGTATCACCTATTGAGATTTCATAATTGCTGCCTATATTGATGACCTCACCCACAGCAGCATCGGACTCCAGTGCCGCAATAAATCCACGAACCGTATCACTGACATAGTTGAAATCCCTCGTCGGTGAAAGAGCGCCTAGCTTGATTCGTCGCGCGCCATTCGCAATTTGTGTGATGATAGTCGGAATCACCGCGCGAGCCGATTGCCGCGGCCCATAAGTATTAAACGGCCGAAGAATCGTCACGGGGACGCCGAAAGAACGATAAAACGACATCGCAATCTGATCCGCCCCGATCTTGCTCGCCGAATACGGCGACTGCCCTTGCAACGGGTGGTTCTCCGTAATCGGCACAAACTGTGCCGTGCCATACACCTCGCTGGTCGATGTTTGCACAACCTTCTGAACGCCTAATTCCCGCGCCGCCTGTACTACATTCAGCGCACCTTTGACGTTCGTGTCAACATACATATCCGGTGAATGGTAGGAATAGGGAATCGCAATAAGCGCCGCCAAGTTCAGCACAGCGTCACAGCCTTCCATCGCGGTTTTAACTCCATGCGGATCACGGATATCTCCGGCAAAAACGTCTAGCTCTTTCCGAATCCCAGTTGGGGACTCATCTAGCCATCCCCAAGAATTAAAGGAGTTGTAATAGACAAACGCTCGGACATTGTACCCCATACGCACTAATGCTTCTGTCAAATGAGATCCGATGAAACCATCGGCTCCAGTGACAAGGATTTTTTTTAAAGAATGCATAATTATCCACCTTAAATTCCATCAAGTATTAATCGATTGGTTTGCTTCTTTTTTCTTAGCATCATCCTTGCTCTTCATCCAAACTTTCAAATCTCTCACAAGTTGCTTTGATCTCAAAATAGCCCCCGCCTTATTCAGATGGAGTACTACATCCTCAAAAAAAATATACGAGAATCTGTAATCATTGAAATCTGAAATCACGTCACAAGGCATCAATGATGAAAGCCTATCCCCAAAAGCCTTGTACCTTTCTTTCTCCTTTGTGTGCTCCCCTTCAACGATAGGATATGCGGATATCAGAAGGTTTGCCCCCTTCTCGATACAATATTATTCAACTCATACATTCTTGATATAAAAGCATCATCAGGTCCGCTTGGTACACCTTGCTGTGCACTGGCATCCTTGGGATTTTCCATTTCAGGTTCTGTCTTGCCACTATGAACAATATCACCATACTTATCAAAATTCCCTCTAAGCGCGTCGGCAACAAAATGATTTCCTTTACCATCTATATACAGCATCATACACTTGCGCATATATGTTGGAAGTGCTTGAAGCATATGCAAGTATTCATCTGGTTGAACCAAGCTCCACATTTCAAAATGATCTTCAATCGTCAGCCAGCCAATAACAGGATCAATAATCGCTCCTGTTCCAGCAAAGCTACTATATGGAAGGACAACGATGTCTCCCTCGCCAAGATTCTCTTTAGCCAATGTTTCCGTCATACGATTGCCTAGCGAACCATGCAATCCTAAGTTTACAACGGGCATCCCCATTTCTTTCTCGATTAGTTGAGAATCTATACCATAAGCCACATTAGAATTACCGCATAAGATTATCTTAGGTTCATGAATGCTTAATAGTCTTGACCGTTTATCAATTAAAGCAGCATCATATCCTGAAATGTATTGTGGAGATACTTTCCAAAAGAAAAGTCCCGTCATCAACAAAAATGCTACCAGTAACAATCCGGCAAAATTCAAGCAGTTTATGATAAAATAGTGTAAATCCTTCACAATGTGTATACCCCTTTTTCTATCATTCCTTCTCAGAACTGAAAATAGACAAAGACCTTGCCATATTCAACAGGCAAGAGATAGAACATCAACAGCACTGCAAAAATATATATGCCATACTTCATAGGCCTTGACATGTTTTTTATTCTTTGCTGTATAACTCCCTGCTGTTTCCATTCTAAAAAATCATGCCCTAAGAGAATACACACCATAAAAAGCTCGCTCAGCCATCTCTCATCAATATGTTTAAATGAGAATTCAGACCACCCTCTCCAGAAGTTTTTCAATATCCAAATCATATCGGATGTGTTATTCACTCTAAAAAACATCCACATCGCACTGATCCCGATAAATGTCAGACACATCCGCATCCCCAATTGTATGTAGTTCTTGTTTGATTTATTCCCACAAACCGACTTTTCTATAATTTGAAGGACGCCGTGCCCCCCCAGATTAGATAATGCCAAGCTGCGCCATGCCACAACCCGCTAATAAAAAACGTGCACAGTAAATTAAAATCCGTTCTGATTTTTGAGCAACGACTTCCTCCAAGTGGAATATAAATATAGTCCCGCATCCATGTAGACAGGGAAATATGCCATCTGCGCCAGAAATCTTGAAAAGATGACGCTAAATACGGACAATTGAAATTCGTCATCAGATCGATATTAAATAACCGTGCAGATCCGATTGCAATATCCGAGTAACCGGAGAAGTCGCAATAAATCTGGATTGTAAAGTACAGTGTAGCTAATATTATCGGCAATCCTTGATATTGCGTCACATAATTAAATATCTTATCTGCATAACCGCAAAAGGTATCTGCAATGACGATCTTCTTGAAGAATCCCCAAAAGATCAACTGCATTCCACTAATCGCCTTGCTATAATCAAAGTCTCTCTTCTCGCGAATCTGAGGAAGTATATGATCCGCCCGCTCTATGGGCCCCGCGACCAGCTGGGGGAAAAAGGAAATAAATGTCGCATAATACCAAAAATTACGTTCCGGCTCTAAATTCCCTTTGTAAATATCAATCACATAACTAAGGTTTAGAATGTATAAAAAGAGATACCGACTGGAATGATTAATTTTTTTGTTGACGCATGAAGCGGGATAGCCAATGAAGAAAATACATCATTCAAGATATCGACAGCAAAATTGAAATACTTGAAATAGAACAAGAGCCCAAGGCAACTGGCAAGGCACAGCCCCAACAAACATTTCCGGATAATTATGCTCTTATGTTCCCAAAGAAGATTTCCGCCGATCCACGTTACCAGTGTCGTCCCAGCAATAAAAACGACGTATTTGGCATCCCAGCTCATGTAAAAATAGTAACTTGCTGCAAGCAATATCACCCATCTATATTCTTTATCGACATACCAATAAAGAATATAGATGCAAGGCAGAAACACAACATATGCCAACGAATTAAACTGCAACTTTTCCCTGTCCCTTCAGATCTTTTCTTTATTATCCAAAATCTTTATAAGGCTACTTTTAACAGCCATCCTCTCTGCTTTTTGGAATAACCATGCTCTCCCCCATCCATAGTTCGCTAAAAAGCACGATTAAAGAAGCGATTCCGACCAC
>CAMVIO010000120.1 GCA_947167555.1 uncultured Selenomonadales bacterium | reverse complement strand
TATTCCGCGCCCATCTGCTCGCTGGCCGCTTTCAGGAAATCCGCCGTCGTGAAATCCGCGCCGCCAATGATGACCACGCCCACGCCGGGCTGAACAGGCGGCTTCTCTTGAGCCGCGCAGACCGCGCCAAAAAGAAGGCAACAAACAAGCACTGCCAACACCATGTAAACCCGTTTCATGGCTTTTCGACCCCTTTCATGACTATCTGCGTTTACTTCCCTTTCCCGCAGCAGTTCTTGTATTTCTTGCCGCTGCCGCAGGGGCATGGGTCGTTACGTCCGATGTGCTCGGAGCGGACCGGAGCTTTCTTGACGGGCTTCTGCTCCGCCGCTTCCACGTCATCGCCATGGGACGCCTGCGCCGTCGCGAGGCGGTCTTCCACCTGACGCCGCTCTTCTGTCACGACGCTGACGCGATACATGAGCTTCGCGATGTCCGTCTGGATCTGATGGATCATCTCCTCGAACATATTGTAGCCCTCGATCTTGTACTCAACCAGCGGATTGCGCTGACCGTAAGCGCGGAGGTTGATGCCCTGCCGCAGCATATCCATGTGGTCGAGATGTTCCATCCACTTGTTGTCGACGACGCGCAGCATGATGACCTTTTCCAGCTCGCGCATGACGCTCGGGGAGAACTCCGCTTCGCGCGCCTTGTAGTTGTCGTCGGCGATCTTTTCCAGCGTCTCGCCCAGCTCGTCGCGGCTCATGGCCTCCAGCTCTTCCTTCTTCAGCGAGCCTTTCGGCGCGTAAATCCCTTCCGCGTCCTCGATCAGGCCGTCCAGCGTCCATTCCTCCGGATAGAGCTTTTCGTTGGCGTACTGGTTCATCTCGGACTTGATGATTTCCTTGATCATATACATGATGCTCTCGCGAAGATCTTCGCCCTTCAGCACCTTGCGGCGCTGCGCGTAGATGACCTCGCGCTGCTGGTTCATCACGTCGTCGTATTCGAGGACGTTCTTTCGCATGTCGAAATTCCGCGCCTCGACCTTCTTCTGGGCATGCTCGATGGAACTGGTGATGATGGAATGCTCGATCGGCTCGTCCTCTTCCATGCCGAGCTTGTCCATGACCTTCGCGATGCGCTCGGCAGCGAACAACCGCAAGAGATCGTCCTCCAGCGACAGATAGAACCGCGACGAACCGGGATCGCCCTGACGACCGGCACGACCGCGAAGCTGATTGTCGATACGCCGGGACTCATGCCGCTCCGTGCCGATAATCGCGAGACCGCCAAGCTCCGCGACGCCCGCGCCGAGAATGATGTCCGTACCGCGGCCTGCCATGTTCGTCGCGATCGTGACCGCGCCGAGCTGACCCGCGTCCTTGATGATCTCCGCTTCCTGCTCATGATACTTCGCGTTCAGCACATTGTGCGAAACCTTATGCTTTTTGAGCAGCGCCGAAAGCTCCTCGGACTGTGTGATGGACGTGGTACCGATCAGGATCGGCCGTCCCGTCGCGTGCAGCTCGTCCACCGCGTTGGCGACGGCATTGTACTTCGCACGCTTCGTCTTGTAAATCAGATCCGGCTCGTCCGTGCGGATGACCGGCTTATTGGTCGGCACAACGACAACGGGCAGCTTATAAATCTTCAGGAACTCATTTTCCTCGGTCTTGGCCGTGCCCGTCATGCCCGCCAGCTTTTCGTACATACGGAAATAGTTCTGGAACGTGATAGTCGCCAGCGTCTGGGATTCGCGCTGGATCTTCACGCCCTCTTTGGCCTCGATGGCCTGATGCAAGCCGTCCGAATAACGACGCCCGAACATCAAGCGTCCGGTGAATTCATCGACGATGATGACCTCACCGTCGCGAACCACATAATCGCGATCACGATGCATGATAGCCTTCGCGCGGAGCGCCGCGTTGAAGCAATGAGAATACTCGATATTCTCCGGCGCATAGAGATTCTTTACGCCAAGCATCTGCTCGACCTTGTGGACGGACTCATCGCTGGGCGCGACGGTCTTCTGCTTCTCGTCCACCGTATAGTCCTCGCCCTGGCGGAGCGTCGCCACCGCCTGCGCCATCCGCGCGTAGACCTCAGTGGACTTCGCACCCGGCCCGGAAATGATCAGCGGCGTCCTCGCCTCGTCGATCAGGATCGAGTCCACCTCGTCCACGATGGCGAAATTCAGGTCGCGCTGCACCATCTGTTCGGAGGAAATGACCATGTTGTCACGCAGATAATCGAAACCGTATTCATTGTTCGTACCAAAGGTCACGTCGCAGCTATAGGCATACTTGCGCGCGGGGAAATCGAGATCATGCTCGATCAGTCCCACCGAAAGGCCGAGGAACTTATAAAGATGCCCCATCCACTCGCTGTCGCGCTTGGCCAGATACTCGTTGACCGTGACCATATGGACGCCCTTGCCCGTCAACGCGTTCAGATAAACGGGAAGAGTCGCCACCAGCGTCTTGCCTTCACCGGTTTTCATCTCGGCAATCTTGCCCTCATGCAGGCACATACCGCCAATAAGCTGCACGTCAAAATGGCGCATGCCGAGAACGCGCCGGGACGCCTCGCGGCAAACCGCGAAAGCCTCCGGCAGGATATCGTCGAGCGTCTCGCCCGCCGCCAGCCGATCCTTGAACTTATCGGTATTCGCAGCCAGCGACGAATCCGTCAGGTTTTGCAAATCCGCCTCCATCGCGTTGATCTTGTCAACGGTCTGCTGCATACGCTTGATTTCTTTATCGTTGTTGTCGCCCAAAAAGCGCTTCAGGAACCCCCACAAAGTCGAACCACTCCTCAAAAATCTTTCCTTAATAATCTGTTAGACAATACTAACTTATGATTGTATCAGACAATCCCGCATAAGTCAAAGCCGCAAGCGCCGTTTCCTGAATTTTTTTGAACAAAGTTTCAAAAAAGGCGTCCGCCTCTCCATTTTGAAAAGCAGACGCCCTCGGCTCCTTAATGTTTTGACAAATTGTTCAGTTTCTTGTCGGGGTAAATGCGCGTCATCCTTTCACTTGAAATTATATTTAGCATTACACAGAAAAACAAACTGTCCAACAAATATTTCCTATCCATAAAAAAATAACGCCTATCGAAATTAACTCGACAGGCGTCGCTTGAAAACGAAATGTTACTGCAAAAGACTCATAATTTGCGAGCTGTTTTGGTTGGCCTGTGCCAGCATACTCTGCGCGGCTTGCATCAGCACATTCGCCTTCGTGTACTCCATCATCTCTTTCGCCATATCTGCATCACGCATCGTAGATTCGGAGTGGGTCGTGTTCTCCACGGAGACCGTCAAATTCGCGTGGCTGTATTCGAGCCGATTGATTTGAGCGCCCAAGAGACAATTCGCACTGGTCAAATAATCCAAGCCCCTGTCAAGGATTCCGACAGACTCCTTGCTCATGCCGAGCATCTGCTCCCGCATTTCCTTTCGCAGAACGGTATAATCGGCTGCGGACGCCTTTGCAGGATTGAATCCAAAAACATAGTCCAACGTCGTACGCGGGACATGGACGACGACGGCCTGGCTCGCGTGGTCAGTGTCATGGATAATCAAGCGCTTTTCCTTGAGTTCCCGAACTTCAAGGCGCACATTATCGTAGACGCCGTCCGAAACGAACATCTCCGAACTTTGCGGATTGCGTTTAGTGTCGTAGATTGTCAGGATCCCTTTGTCCTCATCCATCGCGAACAGGAACCGGCCGAAATAATCCGTATTCGCGTAGGATTGCTGCAACGGGTTTCCATCAAAACCGACCTGATTGACATTCGTCGAAGCGCCGCCCGCGCCGACGGGATTTGCCTGCTCATAAATCGCCCGCACGAGATCCTTATAGGTGCGAATATTCCTGACGTCAACGACGATCGTGTCTATCTTGTCTCCCGTAGTCAAATTCTTGCCCGCCGCGGGACGTTCCAGATCGAGGTCTTCCTCTATGCTGTGATCGGTGAAATATATATTGACCCATTCCTTCAAATCGGAGGCAGTATTGTGATCTCCGCAATAAAAACGGAAACCGCGCTGGTTCAGACGTTCCTGCACTTTTGCCTCCGTATTTTCGTCCCCCGGCGCCGTCAAATCGGCACTAATATTTTCTATCCACCATTTCTTGAGGTCGAGATCATAAGAAGTAAGGAAAGTTTCCTTCGTCGTCAGCACATCGTCGTTCCCCGCCGTACCTTTTCCGCTATATCGCCCCGTATCATAATGAGAATGGCGCGAATCAGTCCAATAGGGGGAACTGCTCGGCGTCGCAGCCGCAGAACGTGATTCACTTCCCGCATAAGGCTGGTACGCGTAGAGCCGAATTTTCGTCGCGCTCGCAGCGCCGACTACATTGGAGCTGCTGTCCATGAGCTGCCGCGTATAGGTCTGGTTCCGCCCGTAACTGGAATAGGAAAAAGACTCATAAAGGAACTGTGCAAGCGCCCCTTTCAGGGTATACCCACCGCTATTGTATATTTCACGCAATCTGCGCAAGTCGCAAATGGTTGAGCCGGGAATCTTCTGCTCGTCATACAGGTACTTCGTACCCGATGACGTGCCGATGGGATTGCCGTCAACGTCAAGGTCAGGGCGCGTCGAATCGATAAACTCATAGGTGATACTGTTGCCATTATAAGACGCAACGGTGAAGGACTTATCCACGACATGATTATTGCCCGTGTCGAAGACGTTCGTATCCGTAGGGTCGACGTCCGATCCCAGTTCGTCGTCCTTTACCTTGAACGTGAAGTTATTGATCAAAGACTCGATATTCGTGGCGCCGGCAATAAGCGAATCCAAGTCAATATCTACATAGGCCGACTGTTCCGCCACGTGCGTATTTCCCGTAGCTGTCGAACCGGCTGCGCCGCTAGTGGAACTGATTGGCGGAACTGTATGCGTCTCCTGTATATTTGTCGGTCCGCTGTTGTGTGATCTGGATGCAAGATCAGCCGTTGCCGCCTCCGTTTTGGCCGCGTTGATAGCATTCTGCACCTTCGCGCCCAAAGATGCATCCGAGTAAGAAACAGGTGTATCCGTATTCACGGCAATCGTGAAATCATATTCCCCCGAAGCCAGTGTCAGCACGCCGCTCGATATATTGTCGCCATAAATCTTGTATTGCGACGCAGAACCAGTGGTGCCGTCGATGTCATAAGTTCCAAAGGCTTCAGCGATTCTATCCGCAAGCTTGCCAAGCGCCCAGTTCGCCGCAGAGGCTGCGGTGACACCGGAAAGGTTCTTGATTCCTTGCAGGCTGATAGTAGTCGCACCGCTGGAATATGTCGCTGTTGGAGAAACACTGACATTGACCGTTCCCGTGCGTCCGCTTACGGTTTGAGGGTCATCATTCTCATCAGTATAATCATACGAATACGTATATGAAAAATCTTGACTGTACTTCAGATCGTCGGCAAAGGTAAACTTCTTGGTCGTGCCGTTCAATGTCACCTCGAAGCTGCGGTTTTTCAAATTCGCCAGCACAGCATCCACGGTGTCTGTGTCGTTATAGGCAATAGAAATCGTATTCGTAGCCGCCTGCCAGTCCACGCCGCCCGTCATAGACAGCGTGTTTTTAACGGACGAGTCATACTTATCAGCAACGTCATAAACACTGTTCGTCTTATCCAGGACAGTCGTGTCAGGATCCAACGGCTGTTTATTCATTCCCGTCCATTCGCGGCTCAGATTCTTGACTTCCGTAACCGTCGAGGTAATCAACGGTGAAATCCCCATCGTGCTATTGTCATGAACGCCGAACTCCGGCTCCGGCTCTTCGGACCAATTCGTATGTTTGTATTCCACGACGTCGCCGCCGCACAGCAGAAGGATGCCGTTGTAATTCGTCTCCCACGCGATATCCTCCATCTGCTGATAACCGAGGTCGATCTCCTTTTGGATCGTAGCTCGGTCGACATCGGTATTCGTATCATTCTGAGCGTCCAGCACCTTGTCCTTAATGGTCTTCAGTATGTCGATCTGGCTTTGGATGGCCCCCTCCGCCGTGCGGATCAAAGAAATGCCCGTCTGCGTGTTTCTGTCCGCCTGCCCAAGCGCTCGAATTCGTACGCGCATTTTCTCCGAAATCGCGTAACCGGAGGAATCGTCGCCCGCACAAGTGATACGCTCGCCCGACGCAACTTTTCTCAGCTGCTTGCCGAGTGCGCCAACATTCTTGTTCAGCTCCCCCAGCGTCATTTGCGCAGCCATATTGTTCTGAATGACCATCGCCATACAAGCCACTCCTTACAACTTTCAAAGCCAATTCTTTCAGCTTTATTCCGTAGCAACAGCGGTAATCCACACAAACTGCCCCACGTTTTGCCTCATAATTATATATCGAATGAACCGCCATAATTCTTAAGGCCAAAAAATAATATCTGCTATTTTTCGATTATATCACTTTCCACCTTCCAAGTACAAACAAAATACGCCCGCCGAATCAGAT
>CAMVIO010000119.1 GCA_947167555.1 uncultured Selenomonadales bacterium | reverse complement strand
AGGCGGCGAAAAAAGATCGGCGCGTCGAGCCCCGCACAGTGCTTTTGATCGAGCAAAACGGGAAATTCGCGATCGCGAAGCGTCCGAAGCGCGGGCTTCTCGCCGACCTTTGGGAATTCCCGAATTTCCCCGGTGAAAAAAAGCGCGCAGAGGTCCTCTCACTTTGCAGGAAGGCCGGACTTTCCGTGCAAAGCGCACGCCGCATGAAGGCCGCCCGCCACATTTTCACCCATATCGAATGGCGGCTGACAGGCTGGCATATCCGTCTCGACGACGACGCAGAGCAGGTTGGCGAAGCACGCGCCGCTTACGGAAGCTCTCCGCTGCCGCCGCTCACCTGGGCAACGCGCGAGGAGCTTTCGGACGCGTACAGCATACCGACCGCATTCCGCGCCTATATGCCATAAAAACATCCACTCTGCCCCTTCGCATGTATACATACGGAATTTATAGTTTCCCGCTCGAAATTGTGCTATCATAAGACGCGTTGACAATTTGTCCTCGCGTTTTATTTTTTATGCTGGAGGAATGCCATATGGCTTATATCAACGAAAACTACCTGAAGCTGCCGGGGAATTATTTGTTTGCCGAAGTCGCCCGGCGCGTCGCCGCCTATCGGGAGGCGCATCCCGACGCCGACATTATCCGGCTCGGCATCGGCGACGTGACCCTGCCGCTGCCTGCCGCTTCGATTGCCGCGATGCACGCCGCCGTGGACGAGATGGCGAAAAAAGAAACCTTTCGCGGCTACGGGCCGGAACAGGGCTACGACTTTTTGATTGAGGCGATCATCGAAAATAATTACACCTCTCGTGGGATCACTGTATCGCCGGATGAAGTCTTCGTCAGCGACGGCTCGAAAAGCGACTGCGGCAATATCCAGGAGATTTTTTCCACAGACTCCGTAATCGCGATCACCGATCCCGTCTATCCGGTCTATCTCGACACGAACGTCATGGCGGGGCGCACCGGCGCCCTTGGCGCGGACGGGCGATTTGCGGGCGTCGCTTATCTGCCATCGACGCAGGCAAACAACTTCGCCCCGGCGCTGCCCGACCAGCCCGTCGATATGATCTATCTCTGCTGCCCGAACAATCCGACGGGCACGACGCTCTCCAAGGACGAACTGAAAAAATGGGTGGACTACGCCCGGGAAAACGACGCGGTCATCCTGTTCGACGCCGCCTACGCCGCCTACATCACCGAACCGGACGTCCCTCGCTCGATTTATGAGATCGACGGCGCGCGGGATGTCGCTATCGAGTTCCGCTCGTTCTCGAAGACGGCAGGATTTACCGGCACGCGCTGCGGCTACACCGTAATCCCGAAAACCGTGACCGCAAAAGCAAAGGACGGCTCCCGCCATCCGCTGAACGCGCTCTGGTCGCGCCGCCACTCGACGAAGTTCAACGGCACCGCCTATATCGTCCAGCGCGGCGCCGCCGCAATCTACACCGCCGAAGGACAAAAACAGGTCGCCGAAAATATCGCTTACTATATGGAAAACGCCCGAATCATCCGCGAAGGTCTTTCCGCCCTCGGTCTTTCCGTTTTCGGCGGCGTAAACGCGCCCTATATCTGGCTGAAAACGCCGAACAACCTGCCCTCATGGGAATTCTTCGACAAGCTGCTCCACGAGGCGAACGTCGTCGGAACGCCCGGCGCGGGCTTCGGCCCAAGCGGCGAAGGATATTTCCGCCTGACCGCTTTCGGCGATCGGCAAGCCACCGAAAAAGCGATTGCCCGCATCCGTGAAAAACTAGCGTTGTAATAAAAAAGCCCGGTTCCAGTCCCAAACAGGATGGAAATCGGGCTTTCATTATTGCAAAAAATCTCGGTTGACAAATGTGGGTTCTTTATCCTATTTTATTCAAATACTCCAAAAGGTCGCCCTCCTGTGATATAATATGGACAGTATTGTTCGACGCTGAACTCGGAGGAGAGACGATGATTCATTTGCTCATCAAAGACCTGCAACCGGGCATGATCGCGGCACAGAGCGTTTATGACCGCAAAGGCGAGGGTATCCTGCCGCGCGGTACAGCTTTGACCCAGGCGCATATCGACCGTCTCGCGAAAATGGACGTGGTAGAGCTTTCCGTCATGTCCGCCGATCCCAGCGTTTCCGTCTCCCCTCCCGCCGATATTCTGGAGGAAGACACGCGCGCCGACGCAATTCGCAAAGTGTACGATACCTTCCACAATTTGGAAGAGACCGGCGAACTGGATCCATCCGCGTTGATGCCTACCGCCGAAGCCATCCTGACGAACGCTCTCGAAAACCGTGAAAATCTCGTGCAGCTCACCGATATCCGCATGCACGACGACTACACCTTCGGCCACAGCGTAAATGTCGCGCTGCTGTCCGCAATCCTCGGCTCCCTTTGCGATATTTCCAGCTCGGATTTGATCACGCTGGTCATGGGCGGCCTTTTGCACGACATCGGGAAGCTGATCATCCCTCCCGATATCCTGACAAAATCAGAACAACTCTCGAGCCGTGATCTTTATATCATCCGGATGCATCCGGAAGCGGGACGCGTCAAGCTCAACACGCTTTCCATTCCGTCCGCCCCGATGCTGGCCGTCATTGCGGGCCAACACCACGAGCATATCGACGGGCGCGGCTATCCGGACCATCTTGCCGGCGACCAGATCCATCGCTTCTCGCGCATCGTCGCCATCGCCGACGTCTACGACGCGCTGACCAGCGCCCGCGCTTACAAGCCCGCCTACCGGCCGCATATCGCGTACAAGATCATGACGAAATGCTCACCGGGGCAGTTCGACGAAAAGCTCTTGCAGCTGTTTTTCGACAATGTCGCCATCTACCCGGTCGGTACCGTTCTCAGGACGACGATGGGCTATGCCATCGTCAAGGAAGCCAAGTTCGGTCACACGAAGACGCCGACAGTTTGCGTATTCGGCAATTTGGCCGGCGAGGCGCTGGAGCATCCTTTCACCATCAACCTCAGCAAATGCGCCCCCGACACCATCGTCAGCGTCATGGAGGACTTGGAACTCATTCCGCTGATGTTCCGCATGCATGTAAACCCGCCCCAGTTCCTGAACGAAAAGGGATAGGATAACCATATAGAACACCCCATGCGTCAAAGAAACGCATGGGGTGTTCTTTTGCTCTCCCTGGGTTATCAAACCAATCTGTTTTGGCGCGACGCGCGCTCTTTCTCATCCTTCTCGGCGATCTGCTCAATCAGATCCAGGAAAGCCTCCGCCTCGCGGATCGTGCGGAACGTCCTCAGCGCGATGCCGGGACTCGACTGGAGCACCCGGATCAGCGCCTCCATCGTGATGACCGGATTCATCTGCGCAAGCGCGTCGGGAACTTCTTCTTTTTTTACTTTCAGTTCATAAGCAAAATCTTCATAATAGCTGCTCCGGTCGCCGAGATATGCCACCGCCTCCTGCGCCGTCGCAAAGGCCATCGCATCCGGCGACCAAATCTGTCTTGCCGGATCGCTGAACGAACCAATGACAATCGCAAGCGGTTTTTTCTTTGCCATGTCGTTTCCTTGTCCCCTTCCGTTCGGCTTTCTCACGCCGACGAATCATCGCCTGTATCATATCATCTTTTCCCAAAAAGCGCAAACGTCAGTACACTGTCTTGACACGTTTCCTATCGCAGAAGGTCACGATCTCCAGTCCGTACGCCTCCGCCATCTGCGCAGCCAACGCGAGATGGGCGCCGACTACTTCCTTACGATGCGCGTCGGAACCGATGGTCACATATCGTCCGCCAAGCTCCGCAAAGCGTCGGTAAATCGGCGCAAGCTCTTTCATCGCAAGGCGGTCGTCGAAGCGCCGCGTGTTGATCTCGAGAGCCGTGTCCGTCTCGACGACGGCCCGCAGCACTTCGTCGATGGCGTCATGCCAATCCGCATAGGTAATATCCGGACGCTCATAGGGCGCGTAGCGAGCGATATAGTCGATATGCGCCAATGTGTCGATATACGGGTTTTCACGCACCATGTCCCGCATCAGCGTGAAATAGCGCAGGTAAACCTCCCGCTGCGTTTTCCCCTCGTATGTCGACGGCTCGTATATATCGCCGCCGTCGATCAAATGGATCGAACCGATGACCTCGTCAAAAGGCGCGCGGGCGAGAAACGCCTTCGCCATTTCCAGCTCCCCGGGCACCATGCCCAGCTCGACGCCAAGGGAAAGACGCTCGCCGCGCAGCGGCTCGTAAGCCGCCCAATATTCCTCCGGCGAGAAGATGAAGCTCAGTTTCCCTTGGTAACTGAAATCGATATGCTCGGTGAACACGAGGCCGATTCCCAGCTCCTCGGCGCGCGCCAAAGCGTCCCGCGCCTTCATCTCCGAATCCGCCGAAACCTCCGTATGCAGATGGCTGTCGAACAGCATGTCCTTCCGCCTCCTATGCGTTCGCGGCCTGCTGCGCCTCGTAGGCCTCGCGCAGCGCAATCGAAAGCTGGTCCGGGCAGGAAGTCGGACGCGGGCCGCAGGTCGTGCCCGCGAAGCGCTCAATCACGAAATCTATGTCCATGCCCTCGACCAGCTTGGAAATGCCCGCCAGATTGCCGGGGCAGCCTCCCGCAAACGCGACGCTTTGAATCTTTTTCCCGTCCAAAACAATCTCGATTGCCTTCGAGCAGGTACCTTTCGTTTGATATGTATATGAAAACACATCGAACCCCCCTAATATACTGTCCTTATTATATCTTTCCGAAACGAAAAACGCCACGTTTATTTCAGAACCTGCGGCAGCCATGTGGCCAGCCCCGGCGCAAAGCAGAGCAGCGCGATTTCCGCCGCCATGATCAGCGCGAAAGGCAACGAGCCGCGGATAATCTCCTGAATCTTGCTGTCGGGACTGATGCCCTTGATGACGAAAAGATTCATTCCAATCGGCGGCGAGATCAGCGCCAGCTCCATATTGATCAGCAGCACCACGTTGAACCAGATCAAATCGAAGCCGAGATGCCGCATGATCGGGTAAAGCATCGGCAGCGTGATCAGAATGATGGAGACAGTCTCCAGCACGCAGCCGAGCACCAGCAGCACCAAGTTGACGCCGAGGAAAATCAGCCAGCGGTTCATGCCGCTCTCCGTGACCACCGCCATCAACGCCTGCGGTACCTGAAGAGCGGTCAGGATGAAGCCGAACAGCATCGCGCCGATCATGATCGCGAAGATCATCGAGGTGGTCTTGACGCTGTCCTCCAAGATTTCCGGCATATCGGAGAGCTTGACGGTCCTATAGACGAAGAAGGTGATAATCAGGCTGTAAACCGTTCCGACAGCGGCGGCCTCGGTGGGCGTGAAGGCGCCGGTGTATATGCCGCCGACGACGATGATCGGAAGAAGCAGCCCCCAAATCGCATGGCGCAATATCGCCCAGCGTTCCTCCCAGGAGGCGGGCGCCTGCCGCTCCATATCGCCGGACATGAAGACGACGTAAGCGATAAACAGCAGCGTCAAGAGCGTTCCCGGCACGACACCGGACAGGAACAGCTTGCCGACGGACTCGTCGGTGATGGCGCCGTAAAGGATCATCGGGATGCTGGGCGGGATCAGGATGCCGAGGGTGCCGCCCGCCGCCACCGTACCGAGCACGACGGTTCTTTTATACCCCCGCGACAGCATCTCGGGGATTGCCATCGCGCCGATAGTGACAGCCGTGGCGACACTGGAACCGGAAATCGCCGCGAAGATCGCGCAGGCGAAGACCGTCGCGACGCCGAGGCCTCCCGGCAAGTGCCCGAGCCATTTGCTGCCCAGCTCGAAGAGCTCGCTGCCGACGCGGCCCTTCAAAAGGATCTGGCTCATCAGGATATAGAGCGGTACGGCGGTCAACACGAAATCGTCCAGCGTCTTATAAGCGATGACGGGAATCTGCGGGAACGCCGACACGCCGCCGAGAAACGCGAACATGCCGAGGACGCCTGACAGCGAAAGGGCGAAAGCCACGGGCATACCCGCCACCAACAGCAGCAGGATCAGCAAGGAAAATCCAAGCAGCATCAATCATCCCGCCTTTCCGCCGAATCAGCCTGAAAGCCGGAAAAATCGCCTTTGGCAAGCGCCAGGGCATCCGCCCAGCCCTGCCGGATCAATTCCAGAAAGAGCAGGCCGGAACCGAGCACGAGAGGAAGCTGCGGAATCCAAAGCGGAAAGCGCAGGATCGACGGCGACAGCTTATGGTACTCATAGGAAATCAATACGAAATCAGTGCTCTCCGTCATGAAAACGAAAAACAGCAGCACCGAAAACACTGTCATGCAGAGCTCCAGAACACAGCGCACTTTCGGCGAAAACCTCTCGACAACGAAATCCACCTGGATATGGCCGCGCCGGCGGAGTGTGACGCCGAGCCCGAGAAAACCGGCCGCGATAATCAGGTAGGTGGAGATTTCCAGCACCCATTCCGTCGGCGAACCGAAAAGCCCG
>CAMVIO010000118.1 GCA_947167555.1 uncultured Selenomonadales bacterium | reverse complement strand
ACGGGCACACGTGCCGATTATGGAAAGCTAAAGCCGTTAATGCGCGCCTGCGAGGCGGACGAAGCAATTGAGTGCTATGTGTATGCTATTGGAATGCATCTTCTATCGGAGTACGGTCTAACTGTTAACGAGCTTCGGCGGGACGGCTACACCCATCTCTGCACTCCGGAGCACTACGTGTACCATTCGGAAATGGACCTAGCTCTGGCGGAAACCATAGTCGCCTTCTCTTCATTTATCAACCAAACGCGGCCCGATTTGATTGTCGTTCATGGAGACAGGATCGAACCACTCGCAGGGGCTATTGTCGGCGTGCTGAACAATATGCGGGTTGCTCATATCGAGGGTGGAGAAGTCACCGGCACGGCAGATGAATTTATGCGTCATGCCATTACGAAGCTCAGTAATCTTCACTTCGTAGCGAACGAAGAGGCACGGCTTCGCCTTCTCCAGCTTGGGGAAAGAACAGAAAATATCTTTACGATAGGCTCGCCGGACATCGATATCATGCTCTCAGACAGTCTGCCCGCCTTGGCAGATGTGAAGCATGCGCTGGATATCCCCTTCGATAAATATGCAATCCTTGCCTATCATCCAGTTACAACATCGCAGCGGCTGGCTTTGGAGGCGGAACAAGTAGCGCGAGCGGCAGAGCTCTCAGGAAATAACTACATTGTCATTCTTCCAAACAACGATTCCGGCAGCGACATTGTACGCGCCGCGCTGGAACGACTGCGGGAAAACGAGCGTTTCCGTTTCTTCCCCTCCATTCCTTTTGAAAGCTACCTCTCCTTGTTGCGTGGGGCGGAGTTCATCCTTGGGAATTCCAGCGCGGGAGTGCGGGAGGCTTGCGTCTATGGCGTCCCCGCGATTGACGTGGGTACGCGGCAGAGCAACCGGTATCACCTTGGCGCAATCCGTAATATTCAACGATGCCGGGAGGATGTGGACGAAATCCTGCGCTGTATTGCCCGGACAGGAAACTTCCACTTTGTATCTTACTATTTTGGCGACGGGCATAGCGCCGAACGCTTCCTGCAGGCTGTCAGAAGTGCTGAAAGCGTACAATTTCAGAAACAGTTCATCGAGACGACGGAAACCGCCGCCGCTATCGATCGCTATATTAATGAAGTGTGCTTTTGAAAACTGTTGTTGTTACGGTGGTGATTGGTTTTGTTGGTTTTATCTGCTAAAAGAGTTGTGTTGCAAAGTGGATAGTCCGTCTGCGTTTTGTGACACAGGGACTCTTAACGGCGTAGCTGATTGAGACATTGTAGGCGTTACAGTCCTTGACTTCCCCAGTCGCGGGATAGAGCCTTTCATAAATCGAGGACTGTGTCGTAAAGACTTTCTGCCATGTGCGGAGAATGAAAGCGAATGGATTTGTGGCGGTTCACGAAAAGGAGATAGATGTTTCGGGGTAATTGGAACGAAAAAGAAAGGATATGATTTGCATGGAATCCAGCGGCTGTATTAATTGGCATGACGCCGCCAGACAGACATTGAGTTTATATAACAAGCTGGCGGACAGGCAATCCAAAGAATTGTTTGTAGCACGGGTAGCTTATGATATTTCGCCGGATTTTGACGCACTGATGCGCATTCTTAATGCATCAAATTTATTTCCGGTGGAAACCAATAGTGAAAGGTCTGGCTGGAAATCAATCCTGAAACAAATCAAGGCCGAAAATAAGAGACTTTGCCTTTGGGGTGCCGGAACTATTGGACACGTTTTTGCCTCGGCACTGCAACATTCGGAAGAAACGGACTTTGTCTTTTGCGATAAGAATAAAAAAGGGGAGGTTCTTGGGCAAATTATCCTCTCACCGGAAGATCTTCTGAGCGCATGTGAACAGTACTATGTAATTATCACTGTATCTGCCTCGGAGGATATCTTACAATTTTTGAATGAGCATTCATTTCCAGACAGGCAAATACTGTATGCTTTCTCGATTCCTTCGGCTAAATATGCTCCTGATTACTTTGAGTTTCAGGAACTCATTCCGTATCAAGGTTCATTTGTGGATGGTGGAAGTTTTGATGGAAAGGACTCCATAAGGTTTTCCCAATTGCGCAGGATTTCCGGAATCTATCTGTTTGAACCCGATCCGAATAATTTTTCAAAATGTCAGGCAAATCTTGCTTCCGTCGGAATCGACAGGGTTAAGTTCATGCAGATGGGGCTATCGGACAAATCCGGAAGTGCAACGTTGTTTGCGGAAGGGACAGAATCAAGCTTTCTTATTGTTGGCGATGAAGAAAGCCATATTTCCCATATGTCGTGCGACAACAGTAAACTTTTGGAGGTCTCTGTTGCGAGGCTGGACGACATTGTAAAAGATAAAATCGCAATGTTAAAAATGGACATTGAAGGTGCAGAGTTTAGCGCGTTGCGCGGCAGTGAACGTATCATATGTGATGATAAACCTTTCCTCGCAATTAGCGTTTATCATCGGCGTGGAGATTTGCTTGCCATAATGAGCTATCTGTCATCGTTGGTGCCGGAATATCGTTACTATCTTCGCCATTACGATCCGGGCATTTATGATACCGTCCTGTATGCCTTTTTGCCGAAAAAAAATACGTCAAATGGAAAAGAAGTTCTTGACTATAATATTTATGGAGAAAGCTGATGCTGTTTACTGAAGATAATGCTAATAAAAAAAGAAAATGCTGCCCTTTATGCGGCAGTCAGAACATATATAACAGGAAACTGTTTGAAAGGGATTTTTCAGAAGCCGGAGACATGTCTCCCTTCCGTCGGTATCAGGTTTATTGTTGCTCAAAATGCGGTATGCTTTATGCTGGAGATTTAGAAGAAACTATGCCGTTGAACGATTATTACCGCAAGATGTCAAAATACGACGACAATCCAGAAAGCTGGGACGGAGACGATTATTCCTTGAGAGTCCAAGAGTTCATTGCGGATTCTGGGTTACAAAAAACAAGTAAAATCATAGATGTGGGGTGCGGTGCGGGTTATGTTCTTCGTCAATTGAAAAAAGCAGGATATACTAATTTATACGGACTGGAATTGTCGGAGGCGAACTGCCGTTATCTTCAAAACAGCCAGGGCATTTGTACATTCAATGGAGGTATCGGTGATTGGTCATCTGGGGTTGCCAAACATAGCTTTGATGTTGTTGTCTTAAAGGGTGTACTTGAACATTTGATGTCTCTATACGACGATGTTTTGTTTTGTGCTGAGCTTCTCGCGGAAGGAGGCCGACTTCTTCTGGCGTGTCCAGATGTGACAAATTTCCCTCGCTTTCGGGATTGCTATCAGCAACTGAGCTCTGAACACATCAACTATTTTGATACAAATTCAATTGTATATTTGTGCGCTGCTCTTGATTTGGAGTTGATAGAGTTCCGAGAGGTTGGATTATTTCGTCCGGCTACCTATTCCGAATGTTCTATGTGGATGTTTGGAAAGGGAACGGGAAAAACGCTGAAGTATGGAAATGTAGCTGGTGAAGATAGTATGGTGCTGTATCTATCCCAGTGCGGAAATCAATTAAAACAAATCAGGGAAAGATATAGCTCCTACTATCTGGCAGACGGATTCTATCTATGGGGCGCGGGAACCCTTGCAGCGACTCTATTTCAGTTTGGAATTCTAAATAAGAATCTAATCCGCGCGGTGTTTGATTCAAACACGAACTACCATGGGCATCTTGCATATGGCCATCCTGTTCAGTCACCGCAGGACTTGCAAAAAATGAAAAGGTTTCCTATCCTGATAGCTTCCCAAACTGCATTTGCCCCAATCATGGGACAAATCACAGCTATGGGTCTGAATAATCCTATCATTGATCTATTTTCTTGAATATTACGGAGGAGGAAAGCTATGAGCGCATCATTGCATAACGTCGTTAATAACAATCGGACCAGACTGGAAACAGTGATTCCGCTTGAAAGTCCGTTTTCCATGTTTGTTGATCCATCTAGTCTTTGCAATTTCAAATGCTCATTCTGTGCGATGCACGGATCCGCACAAGGTAAATATTTTAAGGGCAGTCTAATGGATTTTGAACTGTTCAAAAAAATTGTTGACGAGATAGCGCGCTTTCCCCAAAAGCTAAAAATGCTCAGGTTATCTCATTTTGGAGAACCGTTGTTAAATCCTCGTTTTCCCGACATGGTACGATACGCAAAAGATGCCGGTATTTCTGACCACATAGAAGCTGTGACAAATGGGAGTCTGCTTAATCCTGAATTGAATCAGAAAATCATTGATGCGGGCATTGACCGGATTAGAATATCAGTCGAAGGCCTTGATAGCGAAACGTACTTTCGGGTTTCTGGTGTGGAAATGAATATGCAGCGATTCATAAACAATATAAAAGACCTTTATGAAAGAAGTGGAAGCTGTGAAATATGTTGCCGAACCGTTGACATTTCTGTCCAGACGGAAGAAGAAAAGCAACGCTTTTATGAGATGTTCAGCCCAATCAGCGACAAGTGTTTTATTGACAACATCATTCCGCTTTGGGCTGGATATGATGAAATCAACAAGGTTAAGGATTTTACCGACACGAATCATCGTATTGGAGCGCACGGACAAGCTGTGAGGCGTGTTTTAGTTTGTCCTGTTCCATATTACACCATGACTATTCATGCCGATGGAGAAGTTGGAATCTGTTGTGCAGACTGGGAACGGCAACTGACATTCGGAAATGTGACGAAACGTTCACTGATTGATATTTGGAATAGCAGAGAATTGTTAAACTTTTGGATATTGCAGGCGGAGGGGAAACGATCGAGCGTTGAAGTATGCCGCGTTTGCCTAAATCCAGAGTACGATCGCCTCGATGACTTGGATGAATATAGTGAAACTCTGTTGCAAAATTTAAAGCGTTGCAGTAGTTGCGATATAGATTCAAGGCGACTGTTCAACCAATCTGCAAAGCTGACTGATTAGTTACGGAAGAGGAGGAAATGAAATGGCTAGGATTATTAAATCAACAACTGAAAAAAGACAAATTCTGGGAGAATTGATTCCGTTGGACACCCCCTTCACTTGTAGCGTGGGCGTAACAAATGTGTGTAATTTCAAATGTAAATATTGTCCACAAAGTGTTTCTCCGGAAGATAAGGTCAATCGGATGATGCCTTGGGATATTTATCAAAAAACTGTTGATGATTTGATGGGCTTTCCGAAAAGAGTGAAGGTTCTAATGCTTTGTGGACTGGGGGAGCCATTGCTCCACCCTAATATCGCACAAATGGTTGCTTATGCAAAAGAAAAACAGGTAGCCGAAACAGTGCGCATCATAACAAACGGCAGTTGCCTCACGCACGAACTCAGCGATCAGCTGATTGATGCCAGATTGGATCATTTGAAAATATCTATACAGGGTTTGGATGACGATGGATATCAGAGGATGAGTCAAGCAAAAGGACAGTTTTCCAAAATCCTAGACAATATTAGTTACTTTTTCCAACACAAAAAGAATACTATTGTCAACGTAAAGATTGTGTCGGATGCTCTGCGAAACGAAGAAGAAAAGGCTCGTTTTTACAGTATCTTTGATGACATCTGTGATGTAATCAACATTGAACATATTTCGCAATATCAAGAGCTCGTTGACTACAGTAAGTTCATGGGAGAAGAGTTTGTATCTCAAGTTGGAAATGAAGAGGGCATCAATAATATCTGCCAGGCTCCGTTTTATTTCCTTGCCGTATTTCCAGATGGGGAAATTGTCCCGTGCCACTATATTACCTTTGAGAGCTATAAAAAAATATCATTCGGCAATGTGGCAAGCACAAACCTCGCAGAATTGTGGAACAGCGAAAGACTGAACAGATTCCGTTTGAAGTTGCTTCGCGATGAACGAAACACAATGCCTGTTTGCGCTAATTGCCATTTCTTTCAGGCAGAATGCCATCCAGAAGATAACATCGACAAATATGCTAATCTCTTGATCGAAAAGTATAAAAAAATCCTCAACCTCTGATGCAAATTGCGTTGATGAAGTTACCGTAACGATTTGGTGCGTTACATCAAAGACACAATAAAATTAATTGTTGGCAATTTGAAAATCCGATATTGCAGGAGGATGGATCCACTGAAAAAAATAATTGTAACCGGAGCTGCTGGTTTTGCAGGTTGTAATCTGGTGGAAACTTTGCTGGCAAAAGGGGATTTCGTTTATGCGGTTGTGCGCCCAAAGTCATCTCATAACGCCCGTTTACGGGAATCGGAACATTTGAAAGTAATCGCATGTGATTTGGACGATTATGGACAACTGCCCAAGATGGTGGATGAAAACTGTACTGTTTTTTATCATCTTGCATGGCAGGGGGGACGGCATGATTTTGCTGCCCAACAAAAAAACATGGGCTATTCTTTATCTGCATTGGAATCCGCACAAAAGGTTGGTTGCAAAAGATTCGTTTGCACAGGGTCACAGGCAGAATATGGGCCGCAGGGCGATATGATTACAGAATCAACTTTTCCAAACCCAGTAGACGC